>DASUPA010000465.1:0-3645 GCA_036276335.1 Candidatus Methylomirabilota bacterium
CCGCCAGTGGCCGGACTTGCCTCCGCGCTTCTCGACGAGCTGCACGCGGGTGATGGTGACGCCCTTCTCGAGCGCCTTGACCATGTCGTACACGGTGAGGGCGGCCACGCTCACCGCCGTGAGCGCCTCCATCTCCACGCCCGTCTTGTCCACGGTACGGACGCGCGCCTCCACGGCCAGCTCCCCCGGCCGTCCGCCCTCGTCGAACTCCACCTCCACGCGGGTGAGCCGGAGCGGATGGCAGAGCGGGATCAGCTCCGACGTCCGCTTGGCGGCCAGGATGCCGGCGGTGCGAGCCACGCCGAGCACGTCGCCCTTGGGCGCGTTGCCGCGGCGGACGGCGCGCAGCGTGGCGGGCTTCATCTTGAGGACGGCGCGAGCGACCGCTTCGCGTGGCGTCTCGGCCTTGGCCGAGACGTCCACCATCCGTGCATCCCCGCGCGAGGAGAGGTGGGTGAGGCCGCGGAACCCGTCGTCGGCGCCGGCGTTCCGCGGCCGCGTCGGTGTGCGACGGCGCGTCAGGCGGTGACGCCCGGGCGCGCGTGCCGGATGATGTCCTCCATCCGGTCCTTGGCCATGAGCTTCAGCTTTTTCAGTTCACTCATCCGCCACTGCTGGTCGGTCGAGAGCGACGCGGTCCCGCGCAGGGTTTCCAGCTCCCGCTCGTAACCCTGGTGCTCGGAGCGCAGGCGCCGGAACTCGTCGTTCTCCGCCATCAGTCGGTCGATGAGGCTCTCCTGAGTCATGCAGGACCTCCTTGTGCGTCTGGCGGGCACGGCTAGAAACAAACAAAGCCAGCGGACGTCTGGCCGCTGGCCTCGGAATGCTCGTCGATCGGATGTGAGCCCCGTCCATGATCCTCCTGGTTGCGGGTGACTCACTTATATCGCTGCGGCCCGGGCGAGTCAAGCCGGCGCTCGCCCGCCACCGAGCGCGGTTGCGCCGCGCCCGGACGCCGGCGCGGCGCTCGTCACGCGGGCAGCACGTGGATCGAGCCGCGATGGATCGAGAACTGCCAGCGGCGGTCCCGGTCGATCTCGAGGATCTCGTACACGAGGTGGGGGACCTCGACCTCCACGTCGTGGTCGCCCTGCGCCGGCGGCCCCGGCGCGTCGAGGCGGATCCGCAGGCTCCACGTGGTCCCGAAGTCCTCCTCCCCCACCACGGTGCCTTCCATCAGGTTCATGTGGTGCGTCGGATCGGCGGGTCCGCGGTCCTTCCGGATGAGCCGCACGTACTCGGGGCGGACGAAGAAGGCGATGGGGCTGTCCGGCGGCGGCAGGTACGAGCGGCTCGGCGAGTTGACGGCCTCCAGCAGCTGCCCACGCCAGCGTAGCTGGATGCGGTCCGGCGTGGCCTTCACGACCGTGCCGTGCAGCACGTTGCGGATGCCCATGATGCGGGCCACCGACTCGGAGGCGGGCTGCCACAGGAGCTCGGACCGCGGCGCCGACTGCACGACCCGGCCGCCGTCGTACACGACGATGCGGTCCGCGAGCCGGTAGGCCTCGGTGAAGTCGTGCGTGACCACGACGGCCGCCGTGCGCCAGTCGCGCAGGATCGCGCGGAGCTCGTCGCGGAGCGCGCGGCGCAGGGGCGCGTCCAGCGCCGACAGCGGCTCGTCCAGGAGGAGCAGCGCGGGGTCGATGGCGAGCGCCCGGCCGAGGGCCACGCGCTGGCGCTGGCCCCCCGACAGCTCGCGCGGCGAGCGCGCGGCGAGGTCGGCGAGACCGAGGCGCTCGAGCACGCGCGCGGTGCGCTCCCGACGCTCCGCGCGCGGCCGGTCGCGCAAGCCGAAGCCGACGTTGTCGGCCACGCTCAGGTGCGGGAACAGGGCGTAGCCCTGGAAGACGTAGCCCACGCGGCGGGCCTGGGGCGGCACGTCGACGCCGGCGGCATCGAACAGCACCCTGCCGTCGACGACGATGCGACCGGCGTCCGGACGCAGCAGCCCGGCCAGGCACTGGAGCGTCAGCGTCTTGCCGGCCCCCGACGGCCCGAAGAGCACCGCGACGCCGTCGCCCGCGGTCCACGCCACGTCGAGCGTGAACCCGGGCAGCCGCTTCACGACGCGGACCTCCAGCCGCTCGCTCACGTCGCGCGCGCTCCGAGGCGTCCGGCGGCGATCAGCACCGCGCACGACAGCGCGGTCAGGAGGCCGACCAGGACGAGCACGGTGTCCTGCTCACCGGTCTGCACGGCCGTGTAGATGGCGAGCGGCACCGTGGTCGTGACGCCCGGGACGTTGCCGGCGAGCATCAGCGTCGCGCCGAACTCCCCCAGGGCGCGCGCGAACGCGAGCACCAGGCCGGCGAGGATGCCGTTGCGCGCGAGCGGCAGGGTGACCTCGAGCGTCGTGCGCCACTCCGAGCGGCCCAGGGTGTAGGCGGCCTTCTCGAGATCGCGGTCGACCGACTCGATGGCCGCGCGCGCCGTGCGCACGAGCAGCGGCAGCGCCATGACCGTCGCGGCCACCACGGCCGCGTACCAGGTGAACGCGATGGTCCAGCCCGTGGCCGCGTAGATCGGCGCGCCGAGCCAGCCGCGGCGCCCGAGCAGCACGATGAGGTAGTAGCCGGTCACCGTCGGCGGCAGCACGAGCGGGAGCGTCACCGCCAGGTCGACGAGGGCCTTGCCGCGGAAGCGGCGCCGCGCGAGCGCGTAGGCGAGCGGGATGCCGACGAGCCCGTTGACCAGCGTCGCCAGCACGGCCACCCGCACCGAGAGCGCGAGCGCGTCGACCGTCCCGGGCGTCACGAGGGGAATTCTACGCGAGTCATCGGCGGGCGCCGGTCGCCGGCGCCAGGAACCCCAGGCCGGCGAGCACGCGGCGGCCCTCGGGGCCGACGAGGGCGTCGATGAAGGCCCGGGCGAGGCCCGGGTGCCTCGTGTCCGCGACCGCCGCGACCGGATAGCTCACCGGTCCGTAGGTGTCGTCCGCGGGGCGGAACGCCTCGGTCACCCGGCCGGGACGCAGGGCCGCGTCGGTCGCGTAGACGAAGCCCGCGTCCACCTCTCCGCGCGCGACGTACTCGAGCGCCTGCCGCGCGTTCTCGGCCAGCACGAGCTTCGGCCGCAGCCGCTCCCAGAGGCCGAGCGCCCGCAGGCTCTCCTCGGCGTACTGGCCGGCGGGCACCGTCCGCGGATTGCCGATGACGATGCGCCGGACCCGCGGCTGGACGAGGTCGGCGGGCCCGGCGAGGTCGAGGCGGGAATCCGACGGCGTCACGACGACGAGGACGTTGCGGGCGAAGACACGGCGCGTCGCCGGATCGACCAGGCGCCTCTGCTCCAGGTCGTCCATGTGGCGGCGCGCGGCCGAGACGAAGACGTCGACCGGCGCCCCCGCCTCGATCTGCTTCGCCAGCTCGCCCGACGAGCCGAAGTTGTAGCGGAGCGTCACGCCCGGCCGGGTCTCCGCGAACCGCCGCCCGATCCGCTCCAGCGCGTCCTTCATGCTGATGGCGACGGAGACGGTGATCTCCTCGGCGCCGCCCGCCGTCGGGATCCCCCCGAGAAGCACCACGAGCAGCGCGAGCAGACGGCGCATCCGCATGACGACCCCCATTGTCACGCCCGCGCCAAGGGGGCGCGTCCGCCGGCAGCCGGGCCGGCCGCTACACGACCGCCGCCATGCCGCCGTCG
>DASUPA010000466.1:0-3303 GCA_036276335.1 Candidatus Methylomirabilota bacterium
CGCGGTGCGAAGCCTTCCGCCACAGGCCACGATCGAGGACGCCATCGAGCGCCTGGTTCTCCTGGCGAAGATCGATCGGGGGTTGATCGAGGTCAGCAACGGGAAGGCAATCGATCACGACGAGGCGAAGCGCCGCCTGCACCGGTGACGCGCCTCTTCTGGGCGCCGCAAGCGCTCGAAGATGTCGAAGCAATACGGACCTACCTCGCACGGGATTCAGTCGATTACGCTGACTTGACAGTCGAGCGGATCGTCCATGCCGTAAGCCGTCTGGAACGACATCCGCGCTCAGGCCGCGTGGTCCCCGAGATCGGCCAGCCGTCACTGCGCGAGCTGATCCTTGGCAGCTATCGCATCATCTATCACCTCCGGCGGCGTGACGTCTTCATCCTGACGGTCTTCCACGGCGCGCGCTCGTTTCCAGCGCCATAGCCGCCCCCGCGTATAATGCCCGCATGCCCCCCGCGCGATGCCCGCAGTGCGCCTTCGAGAGCCCGGCCGGCATGCGGTTCTGCGGCCGGTGCGGGGCGGCGCTGGCGCCCCGCTGCCCGCACTGCGGGGTGGAGGCGCCGCCGGGCTTCCGCTTCTGCGGCCAGTGCGGCAAGAGCCTCCAGGAAGCCCCCGCGCCCGGGCCGGCAGCGCAGCCCGCACAAGCGGCGCCGGCGCCCGAGCGCCCCGCCGCCTACACGCCCAAGCACCTCGCCGACAAGATCCTCAAGTCGCGCTCCGCCCTGGAGGGCGAGCGCCGCCAGGTCACCGTGCTGTTCGCGGACATGGCAGGGTTCACGAGCATGGCCGAGAAGCTCGACCCCGAGGAAGTCCACCGCATCGTCAACGCCTGCTTCGAGCGGATCACGGCCGAGGTGCACCGCTTCGAGGGCACCATCAACCAGTACACGGGCGACGGCGTCATGGCGCTCTTCGGCGCGCCCATCGCCCACGAGGACAGCGCGCGCCGCGCCGTCCACGCCGCCCTCGGGATCCAGCGCGCCATCGCGGACTACGCGGCGACGCTGCGCGCCGAGCGCGGGCTGTCGGTCGCCATGCGGATCGGCCTCAACACGGGCGCGGTGGTGGTGGGCGCGATCGGCGACGACCTCCGGATGGACTACACGGCCGTCGGCGACACGACCAACCTCGCGGCGCGGCTGCAGCAGACGGCCCGGCCGGGGACCGTTCTCGTCAGCGATTCCACGCACCGCGCCATCGAGGGATTCTTCGAGACGCTCGACCTCGGGCGCCTCGAGGTCAAGGGGCACGAGCCGGTGCGCGCCTGGCAGGTGGTGCGCACCCGCGGCGCGCGCTCGCGCATTGCCGTCGGCCACGAGCGTGGACTGACGCCGTACGTGGGGCGCGACCGCGAGCTGCAGACGCTGCTCGCCCGCTTCGCCGACGTCGAGGCCGGACACGGCCAGGTGGTCTTCATCGTCGGGGACGCCGGCATCGGCAAGTCGCGCCTGCTCTACGAGTTCCGCCGGCGGCTCGCGGAGGACAACCGCGCCGTGAGCTGGGTGGAGGGGCAGTGCGTTTCCTTCGGCCAGTCGATCCCCTTCCTCCCGCTGGTGGACCTCCTGCGGAAGAACTTCGGCATCGAGGAGTTCGACGGCGAGCCGGAGATCATCGCCAAGGTCGAGGCGGTCATGCGCCGCATGGGCGGCCTGGACGAGCACGTCCCGTTCATCCGCTACCTGCTCTCCGTCGACCCCGGCGACGCCGCGGTCGCCACGATGGACGCGCCCGGCCGCCGGCGCCTGGCCTTCGCGGCCCTGCGCGCGCTCACCCTGCGCGGCGCGCAGCTCCGGCCCGTCGTGCTCGTCGTCGAGGACCTGCACTGGATGGACCCGGGCAGCGAGGAGTTCCTCGGCTCGCTGATGGAGTCGATCGCCGGCGTGGCGGTCATGCTGGTCCTCACCTACCGCGTCGGGCACGCGCCGTCGTTCGGCTCGCGGAGCTACTACTCGACGATCTCGCTGACCACGCTCGGCGAGCAGGACGCGCTCGCCGTGGCGCGCGGCGTGCTCGGGGTGTCCGAGCTTCCGCGGGAGCTGCTCGCGGCGCTGATGCAGAAGGCCGAGGGCGTCCCGCTCTTCATCGAGGAGGTCGCCAAGACGCTGCTCGACCTCGGCGTGCTGCGGCGCGAGGGCGAGCGCCTGGTGTTCGTCGGCGGGCCGGAGACGATCGACGTGCCCGAGACGATCAACGGCATCATCATGGCGCGCCTGGACCGGCTGGGCGATGCCGGCAAGCGTACCGTGCAGCTCGCCTCCGTGATCGGGCGGCAGTTCCTCGTGCGCCTGCTCAGCCGCGTCTCCGCCATGCCCCAGCAGCTCGACGGGCTCCTTCGCGAGCTGCAGGCGCTCGAGATCATCTACCAGCAGGGCCTCATGCCGGAGCCGGCCTACGTCTTCAAGCACGCGGTCATCCAGGACGTGGCCTACAAGAGCCTCCTGCACGAGCGCCGGCGCGAGCTTCACCGCCGCGTCGCCTTCGCGCTCGAGGAGCTCTACCCGGATCGGCTCGCCGAGCACTACGAGGAGCTGGCGCACCACTTCTCGGAGGGCGAGGAGTGGGCCAAGGCGTTCGAGTACCTGGAGCGCTCGGGCGACCGCGCGCGCGAGGCCTACGCCAACGCGACGGCGCTGGACTGGTACGCACGCGCGCTCGAGGCCGCCGCCAAGATCGCTCCGCCCGTCTCGCGCGCGCGGCTGGCGAGGGTCCACCAGCGCCGCGGCCAGATCCTCACCGCGGTGGCCCGGATGGACGAGGCGCGCGCCGAGTGCCGGCAGATGCTCGAGTACGCGCGGGCCGAGGGCGACCGGCGGCTGGAGGCCGAGGCGCACGCGGACCTCGCCTACTGCTTCTACATGACGCTGTCGTGGGACCACGTGGCCGATGTCGAGATGCACTCGCGGCAGGCGCACGACATCGCCCGCGCCATCGACGACGAGCGTCTCATCGGGCGCACGCTCTATCTCATGGCGTCGATCGACCAGATGCAGGCCCGGCTGTCGGAGGCGGAGTCGAAGTACGCCGAGTCGCTCGCGCTGGCGCACTCCGGCAACTACCGGGACATCGCGGTGCAGTCGCAGACGATGCTGGGCCTCCAGCGCAACTGGCAGGGTCAGTTCGACGACGCGATCACCATGTCCGTGGCCACCGAGGCGGAGTGCCGGGAGATCCACGACGGCTTCACCGAGGTCTTCGCGATGTCGAACCGCTGCTTCGCGCTGATCGGCCGCGGCGACTACCGGGGCGCCTGGGACACGTTGGCCGCGGGCCGCGTGCTGGCGCGCGACCGCCAGA
>DASUPA010000467.1:0-8851 GCA_036276335.1 Candidatus Methylomirabilota bacterium
GGACCGAGCCACCAGAAGGCGCGATGCCCGAGCCGAATCGAGAACAGGCAGCTGCTCGCCGGCCCACAGCAGCCCGCCAGAGCGCCCAGGAGGCCTCCCGTACCGGATTTCTGCGCGAGGCCGTGTCTGAGGCGGGAGCCCCGGCAGAGGTTGGGCGATGACCGATCACACGCTGGCCCATCTGCGACGTGGGCCTGGTCGCCCGAGAAAGCCGGAGGTGCGGAAGCTCGCGGGCACGTTCGCGGGCACGTTGTCGACCTGACTGCTTGACCGCTGTCGTACAAACCAGTAGATTCATTCGTCACGGACGATTAGCTCAGTTGGCAGAGCACCGGCCTCACATGCCGGGGGTCACTGGTTCAAGTCCAGTATCGTCCACCATTTCAAACCGTGACGCTCCGTCGGCGCGATGTGCTCAAGGCGGGTGGCGCCGCGACGCTCGCGGCCATCGCCGGGCCGCTGCGGCCGCGGGCGGCCGGCGCCCAGGGGTGGAACCAGGCGGCGTTCGGCGGCAAGACCCTCGACGAGATCATCAGGGCGCTCGGCGGCAGCGGCCATGCGGTCACGCGGGACGTCTCCTGGGGGGCCACGCCGGAGATCGCCGAGAACGGCGCGGCCGTGCAGGTCTCGGTCGCGAGCACGATTCCCCGCACCGAGGCCATCGGCATCGTCATCGAGAAGAATCCGGGGCCGCTGGCCGCGTACTTCGAGATCCCGGACGGCACCGAGCCCTCCGTCGTCACGCGGTTCAAGATGGCCCAGACGTCGAACGTCCACGCCGTCGTGAAGGCGCGCGGCACGTACTTCGTCGCCACGCGCGAGATCCGCGTGACGTTCGGCGGCTGCGGGTAGGCGGTCCGTGGCGGCGCCCATCCGGATCCGCGCCAGCATGCAGGCCGACAAGGTCGTCGTGCGGGTCCTGATGACCCACGAGATGGAGTCCGGGCAGCGCAAGGACACCGACGGCAAGACCGTGCCCGCGTACTACATCCGGGAGGTCAGCGCCCGCCACAACGGCCGGCCGGTGCTGGCGGCCCAGTGGGGCCCGGCCGTCTCGAAGAATCCCTACCTTCAGTTCTCGTTCGTCGGCGGCAAGCCCGGGGACCGGGTCGCGGTCACCTGGATCGACAACCGCGGCGAGACCCGCACCGACGAGGCCGTCGTCGCCTGAGCCGGGCCCCCGTGGCCGAGCCCTCTATAGTGGTCCAACGGTCGCCGCGTGCTATCGTCGGCAGCATGCCGGACGCCGACGTGCTTGCCAGCCCCGCTCGTCGCTCTCCGACGGCCGCGATCTCCACGGGACCCGCCTTCGGTGGTCCATCGCGGCCGTCCGCGCGGCCGGGATGCTTGCCGCGCTGGCGCGCCGTGGTACGATTCCGCCAACGACCAGTCCGTTTGCTCTGAACCGATTCGGCCAGGGAGCTGCGCATGAAGATCTGCATTTTCTTTGACGGCCAGAACTTCTACCGCTCCCTCCTCCGCTACGACGAGACGCTGCGGGTCGACTACGACCGGCTCGCGGCCTGGATCACGCAGCAGGTCGGGGGCGGCAGCGGGATGTTCGGCGGGGCCTACTACTACGTCGGCGTCTCCGCCGGCGCGCCGCCGCTGGTCGAGGGCTTCCTGAAGGGCCTCGAGCTCCGTCCCGGGTACTTCGTCAAGCGGGAGCCGCGCGTGCGCCGCACTGGCCGCTGCAACGTCTGCAACGGCGAGTACGAGTACACGACCGAGAAGCGCGTCGACACGCGGCTGGTGGCCGACCTCATCCACTACGCGGCCAACGCCGCCTACGACGCGGCCGTGCTGGTTTCCGGGGACGACGATTTCGTCCCCGCCGTGGAAGCGGTCAACGCCCTCGGCAAGCAGGTGTGGGTGGCGACCTGGTCGGCCGAGGAGCTCTCGACGGACCTCCGGGTCCGATGCTTCGGTCACATCCACCTGAGCGAGGGAATCGCGGCGTTCAAGGTGGACCGCCCGCGCACGGCGGACCGCGAGCGGGGACCGGTGACGCTCCGCGGCGTCCCGCGGCCGTCGCTCACGCGCGTGCCCTCGCGGGCGCCGGTGGAGGACCTCCTCGAGCGGGGTGTCTCCGAGCTCCAGCGCGCGGAGGCGCGACTGCCGCACGTGAGCCGCGGCTACTTCGTGATGCGCTGGAAGTCGCACCAGCTGCCGCCCGCGGGCCACGAGCGCGAGGCACTCGTCCAGCAGATGCTCGACGCCGGGCTCATCGAGGAGGTCGAGATGACCGATCCCGAGGGCCGGCAGGTCATCGCGCTGCGCAGCCGCGAGCGGAACGGCAACATCGCGCTCCCCGGCTGAGGCCGGCCCGGCGGCCCGGATGTCCCGACCTCCTCCGGCCATGACGGTGGCCGAGCGGCTCGCGCGCTTCGCGGCCGGGCTGCCGTTCGACTCCCTTCCTCCCGACGTCGTCGACAGCGTACGGCTCCGCATGCTCGACACCCTGGGGCTGGCCCTGGCGGGCTCGCGCGCCGAGTTCGCCCGCGCGGTGCTCGGCGTGGTGGATCGCGAGCGCGGTGCCTGCACGGTGATCGGCACGGCGCGGACGGCGCCGGCACCTCTGGCGATCCTGGCGAATGGTGCGCTGGCCCACGGTTTGGATTTCGACGACACGCACGCGGCGTCCATCACGCACGCCTCGGCCGTCGTGCTGCCCACGGTACTCGCCGTGGCGGAGGCGCACGGCCTCGACGGGCGCGCCGCCATCACGGCGGCCGTCGCGGGCTACGAGGCCATCACCCGGCTCGGCATGGCGGCGTCGGGCGCGTTCCACGACCGCGGCTGGCACGCCACGGCCGTCTGCGGCCCCTTCGCCGCCGCGCTGGCGGCGGGGCGCCTCGCGGAGCTCGGCCCCGGGGCCTTGACGGCTGCGCTCGGGATTGCGGGAAGTTGCGCCTCCGGAGTGATGGAGTTCCTCGAGGACGGCTCGTGGGTGAAGCGGCTCCATCCCGGGTGGGCCGGCCACGCCGGCGCCCTGGCGGCCACGCTGGCCGCCGGGGGCTTCACCGGGCCTGCCACCATCTTCGAAGGCCGCTTCGGGTTCTACCGGACGTTCGTCGGCAAGGCGCCGGACCCGGCCCCGTTCGACACGCTGGGGAGCGAGTGGGAGACCCTCCGCATCGGCGTCAAGCCGTACCCGTGCTGCCACTACAACCACGCCTATCTCGACTGTGCGCTCGAGCTGCGCACGAGGCACGGCATCGCGCCCGGGTCGATCGACTCCATCGAGTGCCGGGTGCCGGCCGGCGAGGTGCCGATCGTGTGCGAGCCGCCGGACGTCAAGGCCCGGCCGCGGACCAGCTACGACGCGCAGTTCAGCTTGCCGTTCTCCGTGGCGGCCGCGTTCGTGACCGGCCGGGTGACGCTCGAGACGTACGCAGCCGAGCGGCTCGGCGATCCGGACGTCCTCCGCCTGGCCTCGCGGGTGCGCTGCGCGGTCGATCCCGACTCCCGCTTTCCGGCCTCCTTTCCGGGCTGGGTGCGCGTCCGGCTCACGGACGGTCGTACCGTGCAGGCGCGGACCGACGACGGGCGCGGCGGCCCCGGCCGGCCGCTGCCTCGCGAGGCGATCGTCCAGAAGTTCCGGGACAATGCGGGGCGCGCGCTGCCGCCCGGTCGCGTCGCCGACCTCGAGCGCGTCGTGCTGGACCTCGACCGGCTTCCGAGGGTCGACTCGCTCACCGCGCTGTGCCGCGCCTGAGCGTCAGGTAGAATGGATGCATGAGGATCCTGGTGGCGCTCGGAGTGGCGGGCATCGTGGGGCTCGCGGCCGTGTCGGCCGACGCACAGGTGCGGATCGAGACCACCCGACCGCAGCAGCCGCCGGCGCCGGAGGCACGCGTTGTTCCGCCGCCGCTCCACTACGAGCAGACGCGCCCGCGCGACGCCGACTTCTACCCGTACGGCACCCGGGTCGAGCACGACCCTGCCTTCATCGAGCCGTTCGCGGGCTCGTACCAGACCGCGACGGGCAGTGGCCGCTTCGGATTGTCGGGGTGGACGGCGCCGAATCCGCCGGTCGGCTCCGAGGCGACGCTCTGGCGGCAGACCAGCGGGTGGTTCGCGCTCGGCTTCTCGGTGACGTGGGATGGTCCGGCGGCGCGGCCGGCGCCGAGCGCGCGGCCGTCGCCCTGACGCCGACGCGCCGGACGGTGTCCTGATGCCCCTGCTCCGCGGCAACCTGCACGCCCACACGACGTTCTCGGACGGCGTCCGCACGCCCGCCGCGCTGGTGGAGGAGTACGAGCAGCGCGGCTACGATTTCCTGGCCATCACGGATCACTTCGGCCACGAGAATCTCGTCGAGCCGGGCTACACTCACGCCCTCCGCCAGCTCCGTCCGACCCTGCTGCTCTTCGGCGGCATCGAGCTCGACTACGATCGGCTCGGCCAGCACGTGGGGAAGGTGGTCGGGGACCGCGAGACCCTCTACGTCCTGAACCACCCGGCGCGCTACAAGCTCACGGTGGCGGAGGCGGTCGACCGCGTCCGCGAGATCCGCCGGTTCGGCTGGTCGATCGACGCGGTGGAGGTCAGCGACACCGGCCTCTACCGGCCCGTGTACGACACCGACGAGATCCCGCTGGCGCGCATCGCCACCGACGACGCGCACCGTCCGCCGCACTTCGGCCGCGCGTGGATCGAGGTCGAGGCGCCGCGCGACCGCGACGCCATCATCCGGGCGATCCGCGCGGGGGATTTCCGGACGGTGTTCGCCCCCCGCGACTGACGAGATCAGCGCTCCCCGCCGCCCGGCCGGCGGCGCCGATGGAGCGGAGCAGCACCGTTGAGAGCGCGGGAATCGTCGCCGACAGGTCCGGAACACCGCCGTGCAGCCACTGCACGACCACCTCGTTCACGGCCCCCAGCCACGCGAGCGTGGCGACGCGCGTGTCGAGCGGGGCGAGGGAGCCGTCGGCGACCGCCTCGTCGAGGTAGGTCTGGATCAGGGTCGCGAACCGGGCGGTGACCTCGGCGCGCTTGGCCTGGTAGGTCGGTCCCAGGCTCACCGCCTCGAGGAGTATGAGGCGCGCGAGCCGCTCGTTGTCGGCGAACGTCGCGAGCGCGGCCGTGAGCGCGCCTTCGACCTTGTCCAGGGCGCCGCGGCGCGCCGCCACGGCGCCAGCCACCGCGGCCGCGAGGCGGCCGGCGAACTCGTCGACGAGCGCCAGGAAGACCGCCTCCTTGTTGGCGAAGTGGTGGTAGACGGCGCCCTTCGAGGTGCCGGAGGCCCGCACGATGTCGTCGACGATCGCCCTGTGATAGCCTTTGCGCGCGAACACGTCGAGCGCACCGTCGAGGATGCGCGCCCGCGTCGCGACCTTGCTCACAGGAGCTCCGGATGGCGGATCGGCTCGTACGCATCGGCCACAGTCCCGACCCCGACGATGCGTTCATGTTCTACGCGCTCACGGCCGGCAAGGTGCGGATCCCCGGCGTGCGCATCGAGCACGTGCTCGAGGACATCGAGACCCTCAACCGTCGCTCGCGCACGGGCGAGCTGGAGGTCACCGCCGTCTCGTTCGCGACGTACCTGCTGATCGCCGACCAGTACCGGATGATGGATCCCGGCGCGTCGATGGGGAAGGGCTACGGGCCCATCCTCGTGGCGCGCGAGCCGATCCCGCCCGCGGAGCTGGAGCAGCGCGTGACCGCCATCGCGGGCAAGCACACCACCTCCGCGCTGCTGCTGCGCCTGTACGTGGGTGACCCGCCGCTGATCGAGGTGGCCTTCGACAAGATCCCGGCGGCGGTGCGCGAGGGCCAGGCCGATCTGGGCCTGCTCATCCACGAGGGGCAGATCACGTACCGCGCGATGGGGCTCACGAAGGTGCTCGACCTCGGCGAGGCGTGGCAGCGCGACACCGGGCTGCCGCTGCCGCTCGGCTGCAACGTCATGCGGCGAGATCTCGGCGACGTGCTCCACCGCGCGCTGTCGCAGGGACTCCGGGACTCCATCGCCTGGGCGCAGGCCAACGTCGACGAGGCGCTCGAGTACGCGATGCGCTACGGCCGGGGAATCGACAAGGAGACGTGCCGGCGCTTCGTGCTGATGTACGTCAACGACGTCACCCTCGCGCTCGGCAAGGACGGCCGGGCCGCCATCGAGCGGCTCTTCACGCTGGCGCATCAGAAGGGCCTCGTCCCCGCCGTTCCGGTGATCGACCCCGTGTAGCGCTCAGTACACGCGGAGGATCTCGTACTCCGTGGTGCGCTGAGCGGGCGTGAAGCCGGCCTCGCGGATCAGGGCAACCATCTCGTCGACGGAGATCGTGTTGACGTAGTCGGCCGCCTTGTGGACGTTCTCCTCGAACAGGGTGCCGCCCCAGTCGTCGGCGCCGAAGTGCAGCGCGACCTGCCCCGTCCGCTTGCCCTCCGAAAACCAGGACGCCTGCACGTGCGGGAAGTTGTCGAGATACAGCCGCGAGACGGCCAGCATCCGGAGGTACGTGCTCGGGCCCTTGTAGTGCTTGATCCACTTCTCCAGGAGCGTGTTGCCGGGCTTGAACGACCAGGGGACGAAGGCGGTGAAGCCGCCGAACTCGTCCTGCAGGTCGCGGATCGCGTCGAGATGGTCGAGCAGGTCGTCCACCTGCTCGACGTGGCCGTACATCATGGTCGCGGTCGACTTGAATCCGCGGCGGTGCGCCTCGCGGTGCACGTCGAGCCACGCCCGGGGGCCGCCCTTCTTCGGCTCGATGCGCGTGCGGACCCGCTCCGACAGCACCTCCGCGCCGCCTCCCGGCAGCGTCCGCTGCCCGGCCGCCCACAGCCGGTCGAGCACCTCGGGCACGCCGAGCGAGGCCACCTCGGCCATGGTCCGGATCTCGGAGGCGGTGAAGAAGTGCGGAGTCACGCTCGGGAACCGGCGGCGCGTCTCGCTGACGAGCGTCAGGTAGTAGTCGAGCGGCAGGGCGGGATTGTGGCCGCCCTGCAGGAGCACCGTCGTGGCGCCCTTCGACGCGGCGAACTCGACCTTGGCGAGGACCTCGTCGACGGTGAGCGTCCACGCCTCCGGGTCGCCGGGCTTGCGGTAGAAGGCGCAGAACTGGCAGTCGGTGACGCAGACGTTGGTGTAGTTCGGGTTGGTGTCCACGACGAAGGTGACGACCTTCCCGGGCAGCCGCGCGCCGCGCACCGCGGCCGCGAGCGCGCCCACGTCCAGCAGCGGGGCCTCGGTGAGGAGGACGCGGCCGTCCTCGCGGTCCAGGCGCTTGCCGTTCAGCGCCTTGTCGGCGATCTGCTCGAGGCGGAGGCCCATCAGTTCCAGACCCGCACGATGTTGTAGAGGGCGTCGCGCTCGACCGGAATCTTGCCGGCGTCCCGGATCATCCGGAACAGCTGCTCGCGCGCGACACCGGCCGGGGTCCGGGCGCCCGACAGGTGCTGGATCCGCTCGTCCTCCAGCGTCCCGTTGACGTCGTCGGCTCCGAAGCTGAGCGCGATGGACGCGGTGTCCTCGCCCAGCGTGACCCAGTACGCCTCGATGTGCGGGAAATTGTCCAGCAGCAGGCGGGAGGCGGCGATCGTGCGGAGGCTGTCCGTGGGCGGCGTCTGCCGCTCCCGGAGCTTCGTGGCCGACACCTGGTAGGCGAGGGGGACGAACGTCACGAACCCGCCGGAGGCGTCCTGCTGGGCGCGGAGGCGGAGCAGGTGGTCGACGCGCTCGTCCAGCGTCTCCAGGTGGCCGTACAGCATCGTGGCGTTGGTCTTGATCCCGAGCGAGTGCGCGATGCCGTGGATCTCGCACCAGCGGTCGGTGTCGGCCTTGCCGGTGTACCGGAGCAGCTTCGCGAGCCGCGGGGAGAAGATCTCCGCGCCGCCGCCGGGCATCGACTGCAGGCCGGCCGCCTTCAGCCGCGTGAGGGCCTCCCTCGGCTCGATCTTCCAGCGCCGCCAGAAGTAGTCGATCTCCGCGGCGGTGAACGCCTTGATCTGGACGTGAGGGCGAGCGGCACGGATGGCCTCGATCATCCGCTCGTAGTACTCGAACGGCCACTCGGGGTGGTGCCCGCTCACGATGTGCACCTCCCGCGTCTCGTCCTTCACCATCGCCACCATGTCCTCGATCGAGTGCTCGTAGGCGCCGGCGGCGCCGGGCTTGCGCGCGAAGCCGCAGAACGAGCAGGACAGCACGCAGACGTTGGTCGGGGTGATGTGGCGGTTGATGACGAAGTAGACGCGATCGCCCTCGCGCGCGCGCTTGACGTGGTCGGCCATGCGGCCGACGCCGAGCAGGTCGTCCGTCGTGAACAGGATGAGGCCGGCCTCACGGTCGAGCCGCTCGCCGGCGCGGACCTTGTCCCAGATGGGCTCGAGACGGGCGTCGCCGAAGCGCACGTCGTCCTCCGTGGCAGGGGGAGCAGCGCACCGGACGGTACAGACCGACCGGTCGGTCTGATGCTATTCGTCCGAAGCAACCAGGTCAAGCCTTTGAAGTTATCTCCCGGCTGGGAAAGCTTTTTCCGACCGATGGGCAGAAGACCGTTGACAGCCGGGGGGCACTGACAGTATTCAATGGCGCGAGCGCGCGTCGATGACTATGAGTCCGTCCGCTGCATCATGTCGGGCCGTGCCGACGATACGGGCCGTCCTGCCGGCGGGAGAGGATCGCCCACCGCCGCGGCAGCCGCCATCCACGAAGGCGGACCTCTCCCGGTCGCGTTGGCGCCCACGGCAGCGCCCCGAGCCGGACAGCCCGCTGCCGAGCCTCGAAGGCCGCACCATCCTCGTCATCGACGACGACCCGGACGCCCTCGAGCTGCTGCACCTGATCTTCGAGTCGTGCGGGGCCACGGTGCTGACGGCCTCGACGACGATGCATGCGCGCGGC
>DASUPA010000468.1:0-9109 GCA_036276335.1 Candidatus Methylomirabilota bacterium
GCTCGAACGCGCGGTGAGCTGCCCAGCCGATGAAGGTCGAGACCATCAGCATCTCGCCCTGCGCGAAGTTCAGCGTCCGCGTGGCGTTGTAGATGATGACGAGCGACAGCGCCATCAGGGCGTAGATCGAACCAGTCGCAAGGCCGGACACGACGACGTGGACGAGCGTGGCCGCTGTCATGGTGAATGGGGGGGACGAGGCGTCCCGGCTCGCGCGGTTCCGGGGGGACCGGGCGGCGGCATCGCATCGTCCGCGGTCTCGAAGCGGCAGCGGGCGGCGCCGAGGGCGGCGCAGGCGGTCTCGCGGACCGGGCGCGGACGCTGGAGGACCGTCGCGGCGAGCGCCTCCAGGACGCCGCGCGTGAGATGGCACACGGGCGCCGTCGCGCCGCCGTACGCGCGGGCGAACGGCGAGCCGGTGACGCTGACGGCGAGCGCCGTCGGCGTCAGGCGCTCGAGCGCGAACGTCCCCCAGCCGAGCGCGCCGCCCTGCGCGAGCAGCCGCGTCACGCGCGCCGCGGCGGCGCCCTCGAGCGCGGCCGCCGCGCGGCCGCCGCCCGCCCGGCCGCCGGCCGCCAGGCACTCCCCCGCCGCGGGCCCGAGCGCCGCCTCGACCGCCTTCTGCACGCCGGCGAGCGTCTCGGGCCGGATCAGGATGTAGCCCGGCGGGATCATCGCGTGAGCCGCCGCCAGAGCGGCGAGCCCCAGCCCGCGTGGAAGAGCTCGCGCACCTCGCGCAGCGTGAGCTCGCCGAGCCCCAGGTGATCGAGGTCGCGCCCGCGGCCGGCCAGCGGCCGGCCCAGGAGCGCGGCGAAGACGCCGAGCAGCCCGGAGATCGTCGGCGACGCCGTGGACACGGTGCGGGCAGCGGACTCGAAGAGGGGCAGGCCGAGCTCGACGTCCTCCGTCACGTACCGGTGCTCGAACGTGAGCGTCTCGCTCCAGAGGCCGCTCGCGACGAGCTTCTCCTTGGCGCCGGCGCCGTACAGTCCCTCGGCGGCGCGCGCGGTCTCGTAGTACGTCGCCAGCTCGTAGTGCGGCGCGGGATAGCCCCAGCCCTCGCGCGCGGCCACGCGCTCGCCGTCGACCGCGTCGATGAGCTTCCGCGCGCTGGCGGTGGTGCCCGCCGCGTGAATGTCGAAGCGGCCGGCGTCGATCGCGCCGGCGTTGACCAGGACGAGCGGCGGGTGGATCACCGGCCCCGCGTTGGTGAGCGCCACGTCGACGACGTCGACGCACGGCCGCGTCGCCGGGAACAGCTCGGTGACACGCGCCAGCGCCTCCTTCGAGCGCGACGCGGGAAAGACGCCGACCGGCAGGTTCGCGGCCCGCACCGGCGCCGAGACGGTCGCCGGACCGGTCTTGCGCGTGAGGTACGGCAGCGTGCCCGTCTCCGCGAGGGCCAGCGGCATCGCGCCGCCGGCGCGGCCGATCTCCCGGGCGACGACGAAGGAGCCGAGCGTGCCGGGCGCGAGCAGCACGACCTGCCGCTGCGTGAGCACTCCCGCGAGCCGGCGGCCGATGTCCTCGTGAGTGGTGGCCGGCAGCGGCACGAGGACGACGTCGGCGCCGTCGACCGCCTCGCGCAGGTCGGCGGTGGCGCGGTCGAGCTTGGCGACGCCCTGGCGTCCTTCCGCCCTGAGCGTCAGGCCGCCGGCGACCTCGGCGAGGTCCTCCGGCCTCCGGCGCCAGAGCCGCACGCGGTGGCCGGCGAGGGTCAGGTCGGCGGCGCTGGCGTAGGCGCCGTGGCTGCCTCCGAGGACGGCGACGTTCACGCGATGACTCCCTGCTGGCGAAGCGCGGCGACGCACTCGCCGGAATATTTCAGCCGCCCGGTCAGGATCTCGTCGGTGTGCTGGCCGAGCCGCGGGGCGACGGTGACGTCGAGCCCCATGCGGCCGTCGACCTTGATCGGCGTGCCGAGCGTCGGCAGCCGGCCGTGCCGCGGGTGCTCCACGTCGACCACCATGCGGCGGTGGCGCACCTGGGAATCGGCCAGCACGCGGTCGACGCTCTGGATCGGCGTCGCCGGCACGCCGGCCCCCTGCAGCCGCTCGAGCCACTCATCCGTCGTCCGCTCGGTGAAGAGCCGCTCCACGAGCGGCATCAGCGCCTCGCGGTGCTGGACGCGGTCGCGGTTCGTCGCGAAGCGCGGATCGCGCGTCCACTCCGGCCGGTCGACCGCGCGGCAGAACCCCGCCCAGAACTTCTCGGCGAAGATCGCGACGACGAGGTGGCCGTCGCGCGTGGCCAGCGCCTGGTAGGGCACCACGGAGGCGTGCGCGGAGCCCATCGGCCGCGGGACCTCGCCGTCCGTCCAGAAGTACTGCGCGAGATACGACAGCAGCGACACCTGGCAGTCGAGCAGCGCCAGGTCGACGTGCGCGCCGCGTCCGGTGCGCGCGCGGCGGAGCAGCGCCCCCGCGACGGCGAAGGCGCCGAACATGCCGCCCGCCAGGTCGCCCATCGGCAGGCCCATCCGCACCGGCGCGCGGCCGTGCTCACCCGTGATGGACATCGCGCCGCCCATCGCCTGCAGCGCCAGGTCGAAGGCCGGCCAGTCGCGATAGGGACCGTCCTGGCCGTAGGCCGAGATCGAGCACATCACGAGGCCGGGGTTGATCCCGGCCAGCGTCGCGTAGTCGCAGCCGAGCCGGGCCATGATCCCGGGCCGGAAGTTCTCCCACACCACGTCGGCCTGCGCGACCAGGTCGTGGAAGACGCGCCGGCCGGCCTCGCTCGTGAGGTCGAGCGCGACCGACTTCTTGTTCCGGTTGACCGCCAGGAAGTACGCCGACTCGCCGTCCGGCAGGAACGGCGGCCCCATCACGCGCATCGGATCGCCGCCGTCCGGCTCCTCGATCTTGACGACCTCCGCGCCCTGGTCGGCCAGCAGCATCGAGCCGTACGGGCCGGCCAGCATCCGGGAGAGGTCCAGCACGCGCACCCCCTCGAAGAGGCTCACGGCCGTCGCGCCGCCAGGGCCGCGTGCACGCGGGCGGGGGTGATGGGAAGCTCGGTGAAGCGGACGCCGATGGCGTCGTGGACGGCGTTGGCGACCGCCGCCGAGACGGGGATGACACCGGACTCGCCGAGCCCCTTGGCGCCGAAGGGTCCCTCGGTGTCGTGGCTCTCGATCAGCCGCACCACCAACTCCGGCATGTCGCCCGCCTTGAGCACGGCGTAGTCCATGAAGGTGGCGGTGAGCACCTGCCCGTCCTCGACGACGAGCCGCTCGCTCAGCGCGTAGCCGAGCCCCATGTGGATGCCGCCGTGGATCTGGCCCTCGGCGGCGAGCGGGTTGAGCGCGCGGCCGACATCGTGCGCGGAGGCGACGCGGCGCACCTCGATGCGTCCCGTCGCCGGATCGACGTCGAGCAGGACCGCCTGGGCGGCGAAGCCGTAGGCGGCGGAGACGTTGCCGCGCAGGTCCTTGTCGAGCATGGCCGTGGGCGGATCGTAGAACGCCTCGGCCACGAGCGTGCGGCCGCCCCTCTGGTAGTGGCCGCCGCGCGCGACCCGGTCGTAGGGCAGGCGCCGCTGCGGCTCGGCGGCGACGGAGACGAAGCCGTCGCGGGCGACCAGGCGCTCCGCCGGCTCCTCGAGCTGCGCGGCCGCCATCGCGAGCAGCTGGGCGCGGAGCTTCTCCGCCGCCAGCCGCGCGGCGTTGCCCGCGACGAACGTCGTGCGGCTGGCGTGCGCGCCCACGTCCCACGGCTTCACCGCCGTGTCCGAGTTCACGACGTCCACCCGCTCCAGCGGCACGCCGAGCGTCTCGGCCACGATCATCGCCAGCACCGTCTCGGAGCCCTGGCCGATCTCGGTGGCGCCGGTGATCAGCGACACCTTGCCGAAGTCGTCCATCTTGACGATGGCCCCGCAGCCGTCCGAGCGATAGATGCGTGCCCCGCCGCCGACGTGGAACATCCCCGCGAAGCCGACGCCGCGCTTCCAGCCCGGGCGGGGCGGCGGGACGTCCGCCCGCACGGCCTCGGCCGCGGCCTCGAGGCACTCGCGCAGCGCGCACGAGGTGATCACGAAGCCCTGGGGGTTGGCGTCGCCAGGCCGGGTGGCGTTCCGCCGGCGGATCTCGAGACGGTCGAGACCGAGGCGATCGGCCAGCTCGTCCATCTGCGACTCCACGGCGAACGTCGACTCGAGGTTGCCGTAGCCGCGCATCGAGCCCGAGTAGGGATTGTTGGTGTACGCGATCGTGGTGTCGAAGCGGACGTTCGGCACGCGGTAGAGCCCGGCGACGGTGGACAGCATGACGTAGGGCGTCGTCGAGCCCCACGAGACGTAGGCGCCGTTGTCGACGACGACGTGGCAGTCGCGCGCGAGCAGCCGGCCGTCGGCGTCGGCGGCCGTGCGCAGGCGGATCACGCAGGGCTCGCGCGTGGGGCTGGCGACGAACTCCTCCAGCCGCTCGAACTCGATCTTCACGGGCCGCCGCGCGCGCCGCGCCAGCAGGGCGGCGACGACGTCGATCGGGTAGAGGTCGAGGCCGCGGCCGAAGTTGCCGCCCACGGGAGGCTGCATGACGCGCACGCGGTCGCCCGTGATCCCGAGCGCCTGCGCCAGCTCCCGCTGGTAGAGGAACGGCACCTGCGTCGTGGACCACATCGTCAGGTTGCCCTGCGAATCCCAGTCGGCGATGGCGACCATGGTGCCGAGGCAGGCGGTGGTGACGAAGTTCAGCCGGTACTCGCCCGCCACCACCGCCGCCGCGGTGCGGACGGCGCCGTCGACGTCGCCGTGGCTGAACTGGTAGCGCAGGTCGGTCGCGTTGTCGGCGCGGCCCTCGTGGATCCGCGCCGCGTCCGGGCGGAGCGCGGCCTCGGGGTCGAAGACGGCCGGCAGCGGCGCGTACTCGACGTCGATGAGCCCCAGCGCCTCCTCCGCGATGGCGGCGGTCTCGGCGGCGACGGCCGCCACCTCGTCGCGGATGCAGCGCACCTTGCCGCCCTTGAGCGCCGTCTGGTCCTTGGCGAAGCCGAACGGCCGCTGCTCGACGTCGGCGGCGGTGATCACCGCCAGCACGCCCGGCAGCGCCGCCGCCCGCGCCGTGTCGATGCGGACGATCCGCGCGTGCGGGTGCTGCGCGCGCAGGATCTTGCCGTGCGCCATGCGCGGCAGGACGAGGTCGTGGAGGAATCGCGTCCGCCCGGTGACCTTGTCGGCGCCGTCCTTCTTCGGCGTCGCCTTGCCGATGACGGCGAGCGCGCTCACGCGGGACGCCTCCTCACGCGAGCGAGCCGACCCGCATGCGCTCGTAGAGCATGCTCGTCCACTCGGCCAGCGCGGCCGCGCGCCACACGTCGAAGAACGGCGAGCCGATCATCTCCACGAAGGCCTTGTCGCCGCGCGCCTTCGCCTGCTCCGGCGTCTCGCCCGGCGCCGGCGCGCCGAGGGACGCGCGGAGCCGGTCCTTGTGGTACACCGCCGGAAACTCCGTGTAGCGGTAGAGGAGGCGCATGTCCTCGGTGTAGAAGGCGATCACGGGGATCGACTGGAACGTCTGGCCGTTCCGCTCGTTCAGGAACTCGGCCACGAGGTCGGCGTTCGGCGAGTCCGGCTCGGGCCTCGGGCCCCGGCCGAACGTGGGACCGTCGCGGGTGAAGATCCGCAGCTCCAGGCCGACCGTGTCGGCGAGCCGCGCCAGGAGCGGGATGTCCCTCCGGCAGTCCGACGACCACTCCTCCGAGATCGCGAGCACCTTCGCGGGACCGTCCGGCTGGGCCACGAGCCACTTCCAGGCGGCCTGGTGGGCCGGCGAGATCGCCGCGGCCTCGTACGACGTGCGGAGGTAGTCGCTCCAGTCGCGACGCGGCCCCGGCGACCCCTGCCGCGCCAGGTTCTCCGGCGTGCCGACGTACGCCACGTAGTCCGGGAACGTCATGCCCTGCGCGAACCGCGCTGCGCTCACCATGTGACGGGCTCCTTGTGCTCGCCGAAGACGTCCTTCATCGCCCGGTTGATCTCGCCGAGCGTCGCGTACGCCTTGACCGCCTCCGTGATCGGCTCCATGAGGTTCGTGTCGCCCCGCGCGGCGTCCGTCAGCCGCGCGAGCGCGGCGCGCGCCGCGCGATCGTCGCGCTCCCGCCGCACGCGCGCCAGCTTGGCCACCTGCGCCTCCGCCACCCGCGGATCGAACGCGTACAGCTCCACCTCGCGGTCGGCGTCGGCGGTGCCGTCCGCGACGTGGCAGTTCACCCCGACCTTCGGGATCTCGCCCGAGGCGAGCCGCTGCTCGAAGCGGTAGGCCTGCCGGGCCACCTCGGCCTGGAGCGCCCCCGTCTTCACGGCCTCCACGATGCCGCCCATCCCCTCCACCGCCGCCATCTCGGCGACGATCTGCTCCTCCATCGCGTTCGTGATGGCCTCGACGTAGTAGGAGCCGGCCAGCGGATCGACGGTGTCGGCGGCGCCGGACTCCTCGGCGCAGATCTGCATCGTCCGCAGCGCGATCAGCTGCGCCTTCGCCGACGGGATGGTGTACGCCTCGTCGTAGGTGGGCAGCGCCATCGTCTGGGCGCCGCTCAGCGCGGCCGCCAGCGCGATGTAGGCGCCGCGCACGATGTTGTTCTCCGGCTCCTGCACGACGAAGGCGGAGCCGCCCCCGCCGATGAGCGTCCGGAACATCCACGACTTTGGATTCTGGGCGCCGAAGCGCTCCCGCAGCATGCGGGCGTAGAGCCGGCGGCCGGCGCGGAACTTCGCGACCTCCTCGAAGATCTTGCCCCACGCCGTGAAGTTGAACGAGATCCGCGGCGCGAACTCGTCGACGTCCATCCCCCGGCGCGTCATCAGCTCCACGTAGGCGGCGGCGATGCAGAGCCCGTACGCCATCTCCTGCGCGGTCGTGCAGCCGGCCTCGCGGATGTGGTAGCCGCAGACCGACACGGGGTTGGAGCGCGGATAGCGGCGCGCCGAGAACTCGATGAGGTCGCCGACCAGCCGCAGGGACGGCTCCACCGGGTAGATCCACGTCCCGCGCGCGATGAACTCCTTCAGGATGTCGTTCTGCGGCGTCGTCACCACGCGGTCGGCGGCCGCCCCCTGCTTCTCCGCCACGGCGTAGTACATGGCGGTGATCGGCGCCGCCATCCCGTTGATCGTGAGCGACACGCTGACGCGGTCGAGGGGGATACCGTCGAACGCCGCCTCCATGTCGGCCAGCGTGTCGATGGCCATCCCGACCCGGCCCACCTCGCCCTCGGCGCGCGGGTCGTCGGAGTCCAGGCCGAGCTGCGTCGGCAGGTCGAAGGCGACGTTAAGCGCGTCCTGCCCGTGCGCCATCAGGTACTTGAACCGCGCGTTCGTCTCCGCCGGCGTGCCGAACCCGATGTACTGCCGCATGGTCCAGAGCCGGTCCCGGTACATGTGCCGGTGGATCCCGCGCGTGTACGGATACTCGCCGGGACGTCCGATGTCCCGCTCGGCGTCCCGTCCGGCGAGGTCCTCCGGACCGTAGACCGGCTTGATCGGGATGCCCGCGTGCAGCCTGAGATCTTTCATGCGGTCCTCCGTGGCCCCTCGAGAAAGCGGCGGACGAGCGCCGCGGACTCCGGTCCGCGCACCTCCTGCGGCGCGTGGCCCACGTCCGGCCACGCCACCGTCTCGGCGTCGCCGAACACCGTCCGCCAGCGCGGCAGCGCCGCGCCGAACGCCGGATCCTTGAGCCCCCACACGAGCAGCGCCGGGACAGGCGCCAGCCGGTCGCGGCGCTGCCACAGACCGTCGAACCACGCCGAGGAGCCGATCAGCTCGCGCGCGTAGATCCACGTGGCGTGCCGCGCGGCGCGGTCGCGGAGCGCGGCCGTGTACTGGCCGTGCACCGCGCGCGTGTAGCGCGCGTCGCGGACGGCCTGCCGCCACAGCACGTTCACCGAGACGCCGAGCCGCTCGTAGAGGAGCCGGCCCGCGCGGCCGGAGACCGCGCGCGCGAGCCACTCGTACTGCCGCTGGCCGGCGAGCGACCACATCCACGTGTTGAAGAGCACCAGGCGACGGACGCGCTCCGGCTGCTCGACCGCGAGCGCGAGGCCGATCGGACCGCCGAAGTCGTGGACGACGAGGGTCAGGTCTTTCAGGCCCAGCGCGTCGGCGAACGCCGTGAGCCGCCGCGCCTGGTCCTGGGGTCGGTACGCGTCGCCGGCGGGGCGGTCGGACAGGCCGAACCCGGGCAGGTCCGGGGCGACGCAGCGGAAGCCGTCGCGGAGCCCGCGCACCAGGTGGCGATAGAGGAACGACCACGTCGGCGTGCCGTGCACCATGAGGACGGTGGGCCCGTCGCCCTCGTCGACGTAGCTCATGGCGACGCCCTCGACGTCCACGCGGCGCGTCGCGAACGGATAGGCGGCCCGGTCCACCCACGCGGGCGTCACCGCGCCTCCTTGAACGCGCCGACGATCTCGGGCAGCGCCGTGCCCGTCGGAAACACGCGCTCGACACCCAGCGCCTTCAGCGGCGCCACGTCGCGGGCGGGGATGATCCCGCCCACCACCACGCGGACGTCGGCGGCGCCCTGGGCACGCAGCCCGTCGACGACGCGCCGCGCCAGCGTCAGGTGCGCGCCCGAGAGAATCGACAGGCCCACCACGTCGACGTCCTCCTGGATCGCCTCCGCCACGATCTCCTCCGGCGTGCGCTTGAGGCCCGAGTACACGACCTCCAAACCGGCGTCGCGCAGCGCCTGCACGACCACCTTGGCCCCGCGGTCGTGGCCGTCGAGCCCGGGCTTGGCGACGAGGATCTTCATTGGAGCGGGTGGCGCGAGGCCGCCTCGGGCCGTGGGTGGGCTGTTCGAGACGCGCGCGGCACCGTCATCTCCGGTCCACCGTGAAGGCCGGCAGGTAGCGTGGGTTCCCGGCCGGGTCGTCGGCCACGCGGAGGGGGGCGAGGCGGACGCGCTGGCCGAGGGCCAGACGCGCGGGGTCGACGTCGCGCACGATGGTGAAGACCCGGTGGCTGTCGATCTTGACGATCGCGAACACGCGCGGGCCCTCGAAGCCGGCCGGCAGCCCCGTCTCCTGGACGGTGAACGCGTGGATGGTGCCGTGGGGCGGCAGGTCGACCCACTCGAAGGCGTCGGAGGCGCACTCCCCGC
>DASUPA010000469.1:0-9468 GCA_036276335.1 Candidatus Methylomirabilota bacterium
GATCATGGCGGCGTTGTCGGTGCAGAGGTCGCGGGGCGGAACGTGGAGCCGGATGCCGCGGGCCTCCGCCTCGGCGGCGAGCGTCGCGCGCAGCGGCGCGTTGGCCGCGACGCCGCCCGTCAGCACGATCCGCCGCACGCCGCCCAGCCGCTCGGCGGCGTCCAGCGTGCGCCCGACGAGCGTCCGTACGACCGACGCCTGGAACGAGGCGGCGACATCCGCCACCTCGGCGTCCGACAAAGGCGCCCGCCGCTTGACGTAGAGCGAGACGGACGTCTTGATGCCGCTGAACGAGAAGTCGCTCGCGCCATCGGTCATGCGCGCGGGCGCGAAGGCGATGGCGTCCGGATCGCCGCGCTCGGCGGCGCGCTGCACCCGCGGGCCGCCCGGATATCCGAGGCCGAGCAGCTTGGCGACCTTGTCGAACGCCTCGCCGGCCGCATCGTCGCGCGTCTGGCCGACCAGCCCGTAGTCGCGCGGCGCGCGGGCGTGATAGAGCGCCGTGTGGCCACCGGAGACCACCAGCGCAAGGAACGGGTACTCCGGAGGGTCGTCGGTGAGGAACGCGGCGAAGATGTGTCCCTCCAGGTGGTTGACCCCCACGAGCGGCTTGCGGTGCGCCCACGCCAGCGACTTGGCCAGCGAGGTCCCCACCAGCAGCGAGCCCACGAGTCCCGGCCCCTGCGTGACCGCGATGCCGTCCACGTCGCACAGCCGGACGTTGGCGTCGGCGAGCGCGCGCTCGACGACGGGGACGATCGCCTCGATGTGACGGCGGGAGGCCAGCTCCGGCACCACGCCACCGTAAGGCGCGTGCACGTCGTCTTGCGTGGCGACGACGTTCGACAGGATGCGGCGGCCGTCGGCGAGCACCGCCGCCGCCGTCTCGTCGCACGAGCTCTCGATGCCGAGCACGACCATCCCTTCACTGCCTCCCGAACAGGCACCCGTCACTGAAAACACGAAAGGCGGTGGCTCGACTCTCCACCGCCCCCCCGTGCGACGCGGCCGCCTACCGTGCGCTCGTCTGTGGTCGCGGCTGCTGCGCCTGCGGCGTCGCGTCCGGACGCTGGCGCTCGATCAGCCGCATCGTCTTGACGACGTCCAGCGCGCGCTGGAGCTGGACGTCCTTCTTGAGATCCTCCATCGGGTCCGCGGACGGCAGCGGCCGGTCCTTGGGCGCCGGCTCCTTGGGAACGTCGACGACGATGTCCGGCGTGATCCCCTTGCCGTGGATGGAGCGGCCCTTCGGCGTGAAGTACTTCGCCGTCGTCAGCCGCAGTCCCGAGCCGTCGGACAGCGGAATGATCGTCTGCACCGAGCCCTTGCCGAACGTCTGGTTGCCGACGACCATCGCCCGGCCCCAGTCCTGGAGCGCGCCGGCGACGATCTCCGACGCCGAGGCGCTCCCCTGGTTCACCAGGACCACCATGGGCATCTTCGCGTAGCCCTTCTTGGCGTGGGCGGAGAAGCGCATGTTCTGGTTGCGCACGCGACCCTCGGTGTAGACGACCAGCTTGCCGTCGTCGATGAACTTCTCGGACACTTCCACGGCCGCCGTGAGCAGCCCACCCGGGTTGTTGCGGAGGTCGAGGACCAGCGCCTTCATCCCGGTCTTGTCGAACTTCTCCAGCGCCGCCTCGAGGTCGTGCGGGCTCTGCTCCTGGAACTGGCGCAGCTTCAGGTAGAAGATGCCGTTGCCGAGGTCGTGGGTCCGGACGGACTGCACCCGGATCTGCTCGCGCGTGATCTCGAAGTCCTTCGGCTCCGTCCAGCCCTCGCGAACGATCGAGATCGTCACCTTCGTGCCGGGGCGGCCCCGCATGCGCTTGACGGCGTCCGGCAGCTGCATGTCCTTGGTGACGAGGCCGTCGATCTTCACGATCCGGTCGCCCGTGTGCAGGCCGGCGCGGTAGGCGGGGGTGCCTTCGATCGGGGAGACGACGGTGAGGATGTCGTCCTTGAGGGTGATCTCGATGCCGAGTCCCCCGAAGCTCCCGGAGGTCTCCACCTGCATTTCCTTGTAGGAGTCGGGATCCAGGAACGAGCTGTGGGGATCCAGGCCGCGCAGCGTTCCCTTGATGGCGCTGTAGATCAGCTCCTTGGGCGGCACCTCGTCGACGTACTGGTTTTGCACGATCGAGAGCACCTCGGTGAAGAGCCGAAGCTGCTCGTAGGTCGCGCCGCTGTCCGTGCCCTTGCTCACGGCGGAGCCGCCGAGCGAGAGCGTCAACACCACGAGCAGTGCACCAATCACAAACGCCTTCTTCATGGAATCCCCCAGGTCCCGGAACCCTCAGCTCCCTTTACGGAGCCATTGTTCGGGGTTTTGCGGCTTTCCCTCGAACCGGACCTCGAAATAAAGGCGTGGTCCCTCGAGCGAGCCGGTCTCCCCTACCGTGCCGATGCGCTGTCCCTGCTTCACGTCGTCGCCCTCCTTCACCAGGATATCGGCAACGTGCGCGTACAGCGTGTAGTACTCGTTGTCGTGGTCCAGGATGATGAGGTTCCCGTACCCCTTGAACCACCCTGTATAGACCACGTGTCCGCCGTACACGGCGGCCACGTCCTTTCCCTCGCCGGCCTGGATGTCCACGCCATTGCGGAACGTCCGGGTGCCGAACCGCGGGTGCACCTGCGCCCCGAACGCGCTGACGACCTTGCCCTCCGTGGGCCACGGCAGGCGGCCACGGAGGCTGCCGAAGCCGACCGCGGGAGGGGTCGCGACGCCGGGCTTGCGAGGCTTGCCGGGCGGCGGGATCTTGGCCAGCCGTCGCTGCTTGGCCTGGAGGTCAGCGATGAACGCCTCCAGCCCCCGGGCGGCCTCGGTGAGCTCGCCGACCATGCGCTCGTGGTACGCGCGCTGGTCGCGGATCTTTGCCAGAAGAATCCGGCGCTTGGCGGCGTCTGCATCGACCTCGGCTTGCTCACGCTGCGCGTCGGTGCGAAGGCTCGCGAGATCCCGCTGCCGGGCCTCTTCCCGGCCACGGCGGTCCTCGAGCCTGTCCGAGGTCCCACGATACTCTTGAATGAGCCGGGCGTCCAGCGAGGCCAGGCTGCCGAGATGGCGAATGGCGGCGGCGCGCGCGGTGGGATCGTCGCCGGCCAGCAGCAGCGGCAGCGCCCCGCCCTGCACGTGCACCTTGTACATCGCCCGCAGACGACTGGCGAGAGCGGCCTGCTGGTCGGCGCGCTGCGACTGGAGCTGCTGGACCTCTCCACGGAGCGTTCGCACGTCGCCCGCCGCCCGCCGGATCCGGGCGTCGAGCCGGGCCACCTGGCGCTTCTTGTCGGCCAGCCGCTTCTCGATGACCTCGAGCTCCGCGAGGACGGACGACTCGCGCGCGCGCGCGGCGGCCACCTTCCGCCGCTCCTCGCGCAGCTGCTGCTCCGTCTGTCGCAGCTTGCGCCGCTCCGCCGAGATCGCGTCCTCGCCCTTGCGGCCCTGGCCGGAGGCGACGGAGGCGACGAGCACGGCCGTGGCGAGGGCGATCGCGGCCAGCCCCCGAGGCGTGCCCCGGGCGCTCACGGCTCCCGGCGCCCTCGCGCCAGCCAGCCACCGAGCCCGCCCAGGACGGTGCCGGCGACCATCAGGGCCACGACGTTGTCGGGGCGCAGGAAGGTGAGCCGCTCGATGCCGAGGGTCTGGTGGACGAGCGGCTCGAGCCGCGGGCCGACGAGCGTGAAGCCGCCGATCAGGGCCCAGATCGCGATCATGGCGCCCAGGAGCCCCTGCATCATCCCCTGGAGCAGCAGCGGCATCCGCACGACGACCTCCGGCGCGCCGACCAGCCGCATGATCTCCATCTCCTGTCGGCGGGCGTGCAGGACCAGTGTCGTGGCCGTGGTGACAGTCAGGATCGCGGCCAGCGCGAGGACGGCGCCGACGCCGGCGCCGACCACGTTCAGCAGCCGCCGGCCCTGGGCCAGGCGCTCGATCCACTGGCTGCCGCCGCCGACCTCGTCGACCTCGGGCAGCGCGGCCAGCCGCGCGATGAGGGCGCGCGCGCCATCCGGCGTCGCGCCCTCCGCGGTCGGCGTGACCTCGAGGGACGCCGGCAGGGGATTCACCGGGAGCTGGTCGGCGACGCTGGCGTCCTTGCCGAGGACCTGCTTGAGCGTGCCCAGCGCCTCCGCCTTGCTCACGTAGCGCACGGTCGCGACGCCCGGCATCGCGGTGACGCGGTCGGCTACCGCGTGCCCCTCCGCGGTGCTCGCGTCGCGCTTGAGGAAGACGATGATGCGTACGCGGTTGCGCCACTGGTCGGTGGCCTGCCCGATGTTGGACGACACCAGCCAGAACGCGCCGAGGGCGGCGAGCGACAGCGTGATCAGGAGGATGGCGCTCACGGCCACGCGCCCCGCGCGGCGCAGGTCGCGGAGCGCCTCGCCGATGAGAAAGCCGAGCACCGGCCTAGCCCTGGTCCTTCACGACCCGGCCGCCCTGCAGCACGAGGGTCCGCTGGCGCAGCGCGACGGCCAGCGAGTGCTGATGCGTCGCGAAGAGCACGGTCGTGCCGCCGGTCCAGATGTCCTTGATCACGTCGAGCACCTCGCCCGCCATCGTCTCGTCGAGGCTCCCGGTCGGCTCGTCGGCCAGGAGCAGCAGCGGTTTCCGGGCGATGGCGCGCGCCAGCGCCGCGCGCTGCGCCTCGCCTTGCGAGAGCTGTGCCGGATACGCCTGTGCCCGCGACGACATGCCGACCGCGCGGAGCGCGTCGAACACGCGCGGAGTGATCTCGCGGCGCGGGGTGCCGAGCACGCGGAGGACGAACGCGACGTTCTCGTAGACGGTGCGGCCGGGCAGGAGCTTCGCGTCCTGGAAGACGACGCCGATCGAGCGGCGCAGGGCCGCCACCTGCCCGCGCGCCAGCTTGGGCACGTCGTACCCGAGGACCTGGATCTCGCCCTCGGTGGGCAGGTCGTCCCGATAGAGCAGGCGGAGCAGCGTCGTCTTGCCGGCGCCGCTGGCGCCGTGGAGGGTGACGAACTCACCCTTGCCGATCCGGAAGGAGACGTCGCTGAGCGCAGGGACCTTCACCGGCCCAACCGAGAAGACTCGCCACACCCGGTGAAGCTCAATCATATTGCGGGCGCCTCGATTATAGCCGCCGGGCCTAGGATCTCGTGAGCTTCTGCTCCACCAGCCGGGTCACCATGGCGGGGTTGGCCTTCCCCCCGCTGGCCTTCATCACCTGGCCCACCAGCGCCTTCGCGGCGGCCGTCTTGCCCCTGCGGAAGTCTTCCACCGCCCGCGGGTTGCCCGCGATGGCCGCGTCCACCATCCCCTCGAGGACCCCCACGTCGGCCACCTGCGTCAGCCCCTCGCGGCGCACGATGACGGCCGCCTCCTCGCCCGTCCGGAACATCTCCTCGAACACGGCCTTGGCGATCTTGCCGCTGATCGTGCCGTCGTCGACGAGCCGCAGCAGCCCGGCCAGGCGCGCCGGGGTGATCGGCGCCTCCGCGATGGCGCGCTCGTCGTCGCCAGGCAGCTCGCGGAGCAGCTCGGACATCACCCAGTTCGACACGATCTTGGGCTGTGCGAACTCGCGCACGGCCGCCTCGTAGTACTCCGCGAGGGCGCGGCTCTGCGTGAGGATGCCCGCGTCGTACTCGGGCAGCTCGTACGCCGAGACGAACCGCTGGCGGCGCGCGCGCGGCAGCTCCGGCAGCGCTCCGCGGATGTCCTCCACCCAGCGTCGGTCGAGCGCGAGCGGCACCAGGTCGGGCTCCGGGAAGTACCGGTAGTCGTGCGCGAACTCCTTGCTGCGCATGGAGCGGGTGTAGCCACGGTCGGCGTCCCAGAGCCGCGTCTCCTGCACGACGCGCTCGCCCCGGTCCAGCGCCTCCGCCTGCCGCCTGACCTCGAACTCCAGCGCCCGCTGCACGTTTCGGAAGGAGTTCATGTTCTTGATCTCGACCTTGGTGCCCAGCTCGCGCGCGCCGGCGGGCTTGAGGGAGACGTTCGCGTCGCAGCGCAGCGAACCCTCCTCCATGTTGCCGTCGCAGACGCCGAGGGAGACGAGCACCGCGCGAAACGCCCGCAGGTAGGCGGCCGCCTCCTCCGGCGACCGGATGTCGGGCCGCGACACCGTCTCCATGAGCGGCACGCCCGCGCGGTTGTAATCGACCAGGCTCGCCTGCGCCGTCTCGAGGGTGCCCTCGTGGACGAGCTTGCCGACGTCCTCCTCGAGATGGAGCCGCTGGATGCCGATGCGGCGCGTGGCGCCGCCGGGAAGGTCCACCTCCAGCCAGCCGTCCTCCGCCAGCGGCTCCTCGTACTGGGTGATCTGGAAGTTCTTGGGCATGTCGGGGTAGTAGTAGTGCTTCCGCGCGAAGCGGCAGGCCTCGTTGATCCGGCAGTGGAACGCCAGCGCGGTGCGGACGCCGTACTCGATCGCGCGGCGGTTGATCACCGGCAGCGTCCCGGGCATCCCCTGGCACACGGGGCACGTCTGGGTGTTCGGCGCCGCGCCGAAGGTCGTCGGGCACCCGCAGAACATCTTCGTCCGCGTGGTGAGCTGCGCGTGCACCTCCAGGCCGATGACGACGTCGTACGTCACGCGAGCTCCGGGCGTCGGCGATGCCAGTCGGTAGCCTGCTCGTAGGCGTAGGCCGCGCGCAGCACCGTCGCCTCGTCGAGCGTCCGGCCGATGAGCTGCAGCCCGATCGGCAGGCCGGCGGCGGTGAAGCCGCACGGCACCGAGACGGCGGGCACGCCGGCCATGTCGGCGGGGATCGTGAACACGTCGTTCAGGTACATGGCCACCGGGTCTTCCTTCTCACCGTGCACGAACGCGACGTTGGGCGTCGTCGGCGCCACGACGAGGTCCACGCGGCCGAAGGCGGCGTCGAAGTCGCGACGCACGAGGGTGCGCACTTTCTGCGCCTTGCCGTAGTAGGCGTCGTGGTAGCCGGCGGACAGCACGTACGTCCCGAGCATCACGCGCCGCTTGACCTCGGCGCCGAAGCCGACCGCCCGCGTGCGGCTCTCCATGTCGACCAGGTCCCGCCCGTCCACGCGGAGCCCGTACTTGACGCCGTCGTAGCGGGCGAGGTTCGAGGAGGCCTCGGCGGGGGCGATCACGTAGTAGGTCGCGAGCGCGTACGGCGTGGCCGGCAGCGACACGCGCTCCACGCCGGCGCCGAGCCCCTTCAGGACCTCGATGGCGGCGCGCACCGCGCGCTCGACCTCCGGGTCCATGCCCGCGATGAAGTACTCGTCCGGCACGCCGAGCCTGAGCCCGCGCACGCCGCGCGGGAGGTCCGCGGTGTAGTCGGGCACCGGCGCGTCGATGGACGTGGCGTCCAGCGGGTCGTGGCCCGCGGCCGCGGCGAGCAGGAGGGCCGCGTCGGTGACGTCGCGCCCGAACGGGCCGGGATGGTCGAGGGACGACGCGAACGCGACGAGCCCGTACCGCGAGATGCGTCCGTACGTCGGCTTCAGGCCCACGACGCCGCAGAACGCCGCCGGCTGGCGGATCGAGCCGCCCGTATCGGTGCCGAAGCCGCCGGCGGCGAGGCCGCCCGCGACCGCCGCAGCCGGCCCGCCCGACGAGCCTCCGGGGACGCGGGACAGATCCCATGGGTTGCGCGTGACGTGGAAGGCGGAGTGCTCGGTGGACGACCCCATCGCGAACTCGTCGAGGTTGCCCTTGCCCAGCATGACCGCGCCCGCCGCCGCCAGGCGCGCGACGAGCGTCGCGTCGTACGGCGGGACGAACCGCTCGAGGATCCGCGAGCCGCAGGTGGTCCGGACGCCGCGCGTGCAAAACACGTCCTTGATCGACAGGGGGACGCCGTCGAGCGGCCCCAGCGGCGTGCCGTCCCGGTAGCGGCGGTCCGCCGCGGCCGCGGTCGCGCGCGCCTCCTCCGCGGTCACCGTGATGTAGGCGCCGATCCGCCCGTCCAGCTTCTCGATGCGGGCGAGATAGGCCTCGGTCACGGCGCTCGGGGTGGTCTCGCCGCGTCGGTAGGCGGCCGTCAGCTCGTGGATCGGGCGCTGGAGGTCCACGCTCAGTCCTCGATGATCCGCGGCACCCGGAAGAACTCGCCGCTGCGATCGGGAGCGTTCGCCAGCATGGCGTCCCGGGGGAAGCAGGCCCGCGGCTCGTCCTCGCGCATCACGTTGACGACCGGCACGGCGTGCGAGGTCGGCTCCACTCCCTCCGTGTCCACGGCCCGCAGGGCGTCGATGTGGACGAGGATGGCGTTGAGCTGCGCCCGCATCCGCTCGAGCTCCTCCGCCGTCAGGGCCAGCCGGGCCAGGCGGGCGACGTGCTCGACCTCCTCGCGGCTGATCACTTCAGAGCTCCTCGAGATGCGCGTACTGGAGCGACAGGCGCTTGCGGCCGACGCTCGCGAACCCGACCGTCACGATCACGTCCTCGCCGTCCCGCTCCACGCCCACCACCAGGCCCTCGCCGAACCGCGCGTGGCGCACGCGGGCGCCGACCTTCACCGGCCAGGACTCCTCGTCCGGCTCGTAGCGCGGGACCTCCCGGGCGGCCGCGAAGGTGGGCTCCGGGCGCGAGGCGTTGAGCAGCGCGAGGTGCTCCTCGGGCATCTCGCGCAGGAAGCGGGAGGGCTCCCCGACGCCGTAGCCGTGGATCCGTCGGTGGACGGCGTAGCTCACGTACAGACGCCGCTCGGCGCGGGTGATGCCGACGTAGCAGAGGCGGCGCTCCTCCTCCAGCTGCTCGGGGTCGTTCATCGACCGCGCGTGCGGGAACACGCCCTCCTCCAGGCCCGTGAGGAACACCACCGGGAACTCGAGCCCCTTGGCGGAGTGCAGCGTCATCAGGGTCACGCGCGACTCCGCCTCCTTCAGCTCGTCGACGTCGCTCATCAGCGCCACGCTGTCGAGGAACGCCTCCAGCGTCGCCTCGCCCGCGGCGTGCGTGAAGTCCTCCGCGGCCGCCACCAGCTCCTCGAGGTTCTCGAGCCGTCCCTCGGCCTCCGGCGAGCGATCCTGCTCGAGCGCCTTGCGGTAGCCGGACGCCTGCAGCACGAGATCGATGAAGGCCGGCGGCGACAGCTCGCCGCGCTGCCCGGACAGCCGGCTCACCGCCGCCGCGAAGTCCTCGAGGGCGGCGCGGGCCTTGCCGCGGACGTCGGCGGGCGGGGCGGCGGCCAGGGTGAGCAGCGGCACCGTCCGGTCCAGCGCGACCTCGTCGAGCCGCGCCAGCGTGGTGGCACCGACCCCGCGCGACGGGGCCTGGACGGCGCGCCGGAAGGCGACGTCGTCGCTCGGGTTGATGCACAGGCGCAGCCACGCCAGCGTGTCCTTGATCTCCTTGCGCTCGTAGAACCGCACGCCGCCGACGATGACGTACGGGATTCGCGCGCGACGGAGGGCGTCCTCCAGCACGCGCGACTGCGCGTTGGTGCGATAGAACACCGCGACCCCGTCCCACGGCACACCCTCGGTCCGCGATCTCAGGATGCCCTGCGCGACGAAGTTCG
>DASUPA010000470.1:0-5421 GCA_036276335.1 Candidatus Methylomirabilota bacterium
CCGAGCAGGTGCAGCAGCGCCTCGGTCAGCTCGGCCTCCGTCCACCCCTGCCGCAGCGCCATCCGGAGGTGGATCGCCAGCTCGGCGTCGTGCCCGGTGGCGGCGTCGGAGACGACGCAGATCAGCGTGCGCGTCTTCAGATCGAGGCCCGGCCGCGTCCACAGGGCACCGAAGACGGTCTCCGTCACCACGTCGATGAACGTCCGCATGACGGGGTCGGCGTACGTCGTCCGCGACGTCTGCTCGACCCATTGCTCGCCCAGCAGCTGCTTCCGCACCGCGGCGCCTCGTCGCTGCATCTCGCTGTCGGCCATCGCATCCTCCGTGGGTGTCACCCGCCGACAGCATACGATCTGGGAAAAGTTTTTCCCACGCCCCGCGTCAAGGCTCCTGTCGCGGTGAGGACGGCAGGTAAGATGAAGGCGGGACGCCACGTCGATGACAACGATGACCTCGTGGGACGCCGCCCTCGCGGCGGCGGCGCCGTGCGATCACCTGGTGCAGCTCTACACCAGCGAGCCGAGTCTCGTCGGCGCGCTCGCGCGCTTCGTCGAGCACGGTTTCCGCCTCGACCACGGCATCGTCGCGATCACGACCGACCCCCACTGGAGCGCGGTCGCGGCGCGGCTGTCCGCCGCCGGCATCGACGTGGCGGCGGCGCAGTCGCGCGGACAGCTCGCCGTGCTCGACGCCGCCGACACGCTGGCGCGCCTGCTCGTGGACGGCGCGCCGGATCGCGACGCGATGCGGCGCGAGATCGTGCCGGCGATCCAGGCGGCGCGCGCGGCCGGCTACACGACGGTCCGGGCCTGCGGGGAGATGGTCGATTTGCTGAGCCGGCGCAGCGACCTCGCCGCCGCCCTGCGTCTCGAAGAGCTGTGGAACGAGCTGCTCGACGCCGAGCGCATCGCGCTGCTGTGCGCCTACGCGGTCGACCCCCTCGAGCGCGGCGCCTACGCCGCCGCGCTGCCCGGCATCGGACGCGTGCACTCGCACCTCATGCCGGTGGACGATCTCCCGCGGCTCGAGCGCGCCATCGACCTGGCGTTCGTCGACGTCTTCGGTCTCTATGGCGACGCGCGGCTGCTGCGCGATCTGTTCGTCCGCCAGCTCTCCGATACCGCCGCGATGCCGGCGGCGCAGGCGGCGCTGCTCGCGCTCCGCGAGGTCGACACGCGTCTGGCCGGACGCGATCCTGGAGCGCGCGGCCCATCACCACCGCCGCGCCGCCTGGTCGCCGCGGGCGATCAGTCGCCCGGGCTCCGGGCCTTCAAGAGCCAGTCGATGATCGCGCTGCCGTCGGAGGCGTCCGCGGGCGCGGCCGCCGTGTCCCGCCTCGCCGGCGGCGGCGCCTTGACTCCCGGCGGCGGCACCGGCGCCGGTGCGGCCTGACGCGCCCTCACCTGGACCGTCGGCGGCGCGACCGGAGTCACCGTGACGACCGGGGGGACCGGCGGCGCCGGGGACGGCGGAACTGGCTCGCGCTCCCGCACCGGCATCGGCGGCTGCTCGACCGGGCGCACGCTCGTGGCCCGAGCGGGATCCGGCACGGCCCCGGGCGCGCCCGGGGCGGCCGGCGCGACGGCGAGACTGCCGGGGCGCACCGGCTCGGAGGCCGTGGCGGCCGGGCGTAGCGGCTCGATCGGGGCACCCGGGGAGCCGGCCGCGGGAGCAGGCTCCGCGGCGATCGCGTTGACGGGCGATGCCGGGGCGGCGGGCGTGACGGCCGAAGCCGCGGACGGTCGCTCCCCGGCGTTCGTCCGCGCGTTCAGGCGATCCGACGTCACCACCCACGCCGTCGCCCCGACGAGCACGAGCCCGAGCACCAGCGCCGTCGCCATCCCGAGGTCGGAGCGGGCGTAGCGGCCGGCCGAGGACCGGCGCTCCGCGGCCGGCTGCACGGCGCTGCCGGCCGCCGCGGGTGCCCCGCTCTCCGCGCTCCACAGCTCGTTGAGCATCAGGCTGACGCTGCCGTAGCGCCGCGCGGGGTGGTGCGCGAGCGCCCTCGCAACGATCCGGCGAATCGCCGGCGGGAGCTCGCTCGCGCCCGGCGCGCCGGGCCGCTGCCCGGTCACGAGCTCCCTGATGAGCAGCCCGAGCGCGTGCACGTCGGCCGCCTCGGTGGTCTCGCCGCGCTCGATCTGCTCGGGCGCGAGGTACGGGATCAGCGACGGGTCGCGGAGCCGCAGGCCGGCCGACGTCTGGTGGGCGGTGACGAGCTCGAGGCCCGCGAGCTTGACGCCGTCGACGCCGTCCCGCTTCGTCGTGATGACGATGGACTCGGGCCGCAGCTCACCGTGCACGACGCCGTTCGGGTGCAGCGTCTCGAGCGCCTCGCCGATCTGGTTGACCAGGCGCAGCGCGGACCGGAGATCCAGCGCCCCGCGCTCGTCGAGGATGGCGCGCAGCGTCCGGCCCACGACGTGCTCGCACGCCACGAACAGCGCGCCGCGCTCGGTCGTGTCGCACCCGTAGACGCGCACCACCGCCGCGTGCGCGACCTCCGGCCTCGCCAGCCGCTGCGCCTGCTGGCGGACGGCATCGGTGAACTCCGCGTCGGCCGCCGCCGCGCCGTGCAGCACGGTCAGCGTCACGCGTCGGTCCTTCTCGAGGTCGTCGGCGACGTGGACGACGGCATCCGCCGTCTGCCGGAGCGTCTCGACAACCCGGTAGCGGCCCTTGATCGTCTCGGACGCCGAGCCGATCGTCTCGTTCGAGCTCACGGCCGTACCGCTAGTCCTTCAGAATGTTCTTGATGGCGTCCATGACCGGGTTGAGCTCCGAGGACTTGGCGACGGCCGGCGCCGGCGCGGTGCGGGCGAGGTACTTCCGCACGCAGTCGTACTGCTCCCAGCCCTTCAGCGGGTAGTCCAGCTTCACGGCCTTCCACTTGGGATGGCCGTTGTCGGAGAGCCAGCCCATGTTCGTGGACAGGATCTGGGCGAAGCGGCCGACGTTGTCGCAGTCCAGCCGACGGAAGTCGAAGGAGACCAGCACGGACTTGACGGCGACCGTCGGCACCGCCTGCGCCTGCCAGGGATAGCTCCGGGCCGGCAGCTCGACGTTCGGATAGAACTCGGTGATGCTCTTGTTCGTGACGGGAACGAGCGCCAGCCCGTCCGCCTCCGCGACGCCCTCGGTGAAGAGCTTCACGGGCGCCCCCGCCACGTAGAACATGGCGTCGATCCGGCCCGCCTTGAGCTCGGCCAGCGCCTGGTCCGTGTCGATGAGGAGCATCTGCTTCGGCTCCACCTCGGCGACCTTGAACATGAGGCGCGCCGTCAGGTACGTGCCGCTCCCCTCGCGCCCGATGGCCACGCGCTTGCCGGCCAGATCGTCGAAGCTCGGGACGTTCCGGCCGAGGATGTGGATCTCCTCGTTGTAAAGAGGAAACACCATCTTGATCTTCTTGGCGATGCGCTGCAGGACGGGGTCCGTCTCCACGCGTGCCACGAAGGCCAACACGTCCGACTGCACGATGCCGAGCTGTGTGGCGGGGCGCTGGTAGACGGCGAAGACGTTCTCGACCGACCCCTTGGAGGGAGAGACGGTCAGGTTGATACCGTTCGACTTCATCAGCCGTTGCAGGTTCAGCCCGAACTGGTAATAGGTGCCCTTCTCGCTGCCCGTCACGATGCCCATGTCCGCCGCGGACGCCGGGGCCGTGGCCGCGACGATCAGCGCAAGCCCCAGGATGATTTCGATCCACCGCCTGCTGCTCATGCGTGCCTCCTGATTCGGTGTCGGTAGGGGAGACAGCATGGAACATCACTCGGGCGCCGCCGTCAAGGCTGGTCACGCTGTCGCGGGTGTCGGAAAACTTTACTGTCGGGCCAGGACCGGAGGCACGGGGCAGTCGAGCGCGGCGGCGATCGCCCGGAGGAGCTCCGCCTCTCCGACGGACAGGGTGCCGTCGGCCGAGACGGTCTCGACGCAGGCCTCCAGGAACAACCTCTTCACGAACGGAGCGAGCCGGCGGAGCCGGGTGAAGGATTCGCTCACGCGCGGGAAGTCGAACTCGGTGGGCGACGTGAGCGTCGTGGCCGCGAGGCCGAGCTTCGCTGTCCCCCGCTCGAGAGCACCGCGCGCTCCGAGGCGGTCCGAGGTGCCGGCGTGCGCCAGGAGCGAGAGCACCAGGCGCGCGTCGGCGCTGATCTCGAGAATCGAGCGGTACTTGACCGGCTCGCCGCCGGGCGGGGCGGGCGTGAGCTGCCGCTGCACGATGGTCAGCAGCACGAACTCGTCGACCGTCACGCGACGGTCGGCCTCCACGACGGCCACGAGGTTCCGTACGAGGCGTTCTTGCGCCGCGCCGTCGAGGCCGCGGAGCGTGGCCAGCGCGATGGCGACGACCGGCAGGCGCAGCATGGGCGCCAGCGTGCGCACCGGCCCCGCGAGCGCCTCGGCGCGGCGCGCGAGCGCGTCGTCCCCGGCCTGCTCGAGCAGCTCCAGCTGCTGCTTGCGCGCGATCTCGTCGGGCGCCAGCGCGAACGCGAGGACCAGCGCCGGCGCCGCCGCCGGGTCGTCGGCGGCCGCGCGGAGCGCCGGCGGGAGCGCGGCCAGGAGCTGCGACGCATAGTCCACGTGGTCCGGCGTCGGGCGCCCGACCGAGGCGACCAGGGCGGCGGCCGCCGGGCGCACGGCGGCGACGGCGGCGGCGGGCGCGAGGGCCACCGCCGGCACCGCCGGCGCGACCGGCCTCGGCGACGCGACGGCCGTCGGGGGTACGACCGCGGTCGGGCGTGCGCCCGCGGCCGCGGGCTCGGCGGCGGCCGCGGCCCCGCGGGCGGCGCGCGACGCCAGGTACTCGGCGGCCACGAAGCGGGGCGCGATGTGCCGGATGCGCTCGGCCACCGGCGGATGGGTCGCGAGAACGGACCCCAGCCACACCTTGATCCCGGCCGCGAAGAACATGTGGCTGAGGGTCTCGGCGTGGCGGTTCTGGATCAGCGAGCCGTGCGGGGCGGCGCCGATCACCGCGAGCGCGCCCGCGAGCCCGCGCGGGTTACGCGTGAACTGCACCGCCGAGGCGTCGCCGAGCAGCTCGCGCTGCCGCGCGACGGCGGCGCGGACGAGCCGGCCGAAGAAGAGCCCCACGTAGCCGATCACGGTCAGCGCGAACCCGAGCAGGATGACGGCGCTGCGGTTGCCCCGCCGCGAGCCGCGGCCACTGCCGGCCGACCGCATCAGGAACTCGCCGATCTCGCCGATGAAGAGGATGCCCGACAGCGCGCCGATCATCCGGACGTTGAGCCGCATGTCGCCGTTCAGCACGTGGCTGAACTCGTGGCCGATGACGCCCTGCAGCTCGTCGCGCGTGAGCTCGCGGAGCGCCCCCTCCGTCACCGCGATGGCCGCCTGGTTGGTCAGGTAGCCCGCCGCGAAGGCGTTGAGACCGGGCTCGCCGCGGAGCACGAAGAC
>DASUPA010000471.1:0-22018 GCA_036276335.1 Candidatus Methylomirabilota bacterium
GCCCCCCGCGCCCCTCTCCACGCCCTCCGCCGGGGGCGAGGGAGGAAAGGAGCGCGGGAAGAAGGACGCGCGCGGGCGTGGCAAGCGCGTCGATCCGGCGGTGCGGGAGCTGCGGCGACGGCTCGAGGAGGTCGAACGGCGCGTGCACGAGCTGGAGACGCGGCTGGCGGAGATCACGGAGGCGCTGGCCGATCCACTGCTGTACGCGGATGGTGAGCGGGCGCGGTCGGTGGTGCATGAGCGGAAGTCGGCCGAGGAGCAGCTCGCGTGGTCGATGCGTGAGTGGGAGGAGCTGTCGACGGCGCTGGCGGGGCACGAGTAGGGATGGAGTTCTACGCGCCGATCGATCCGGCGGCGTTGAGGCGGGAGCGGGCGAAGGCGCGGGAGCTCCGCGGCAGTCAGTGGTGGAAGCGGCGCGTGGCCGACGGCGTGTGCTACTACTGCCGCCGTCGCGTCGGCGCCAGGGCGCTGACGATGGACCACATCGTCCCGCTCGGACGCGGCGGCACTTCCGTCCGCGGCAACGTCGTCCCGTCGTGCAAGGACTGCAACACGCGCAAGAAGTCGCTGCTGCCGATCGAGTGGCAGGAGTATCTCGACCGCCTCGCGCGCAATCGCGACTGACCGGAAGCGGCCGCCGTATCCGTCCGGCGTGTCTGAAACATTGCGCGTTGACCGGCGGGCCGCGCGCGACCTTCAATGACGGCGCTCGACGACCGTCGAGCGTGCAGTGCACGTCAACGAAGGAGGCATCCCATGTCCCGTCGCATCGTCACCCTCACCGTGTTGATCGCCCTCGCCGCCACGCCGGCGGTCCTCACGGTGACCCCCGCGCCCGTCGAGGCGGCCGCCGTCGAGAAGATCAACATCAACACGGCCTCGGTGAACGAGCTGCAGAAGCTCAAGGGCATCGGCCGCGGCGTCGCCCAGCGCATCGTGAAGTATCGGGAGGCGAACGGCCCCTTCAAGACCGGCGAGGATCTGCGGAAGGTCGAGGGCGTCGGCCCGGCGACCTTCGAGCGCAATCGCGAGCGCATCGTCGTGAAGTGAGACGGCGCCAATTTTTGTTTGGACGCGCAAAAACCCGAGGTAGGATGAGGGCAAATCGGCCGGAGCGACAACAGCGCTCCAGCAGCGTCCCCGCAGGCAATCCCGCCGGCGGCTGACGTGGTCGAGCCTCGGGCCGGGAGTCGGCATCCGGTTCTGGGTAGGTGGGAACTGGGCCCGCGTGGCGGCCTTGCCGAGAATAGGAGGTGATCCAGCCGATGTGTTCCTCTACGGTGATCTGTGAGGTGGTTGCCTCCTAGGCAGGGTCCACGCTAGCTCGAGGTGGCGCGCCTGGGAGTCCAGGCACCACCGGCCCCGACGATCCCGTCTCACCAGCGGGGCGGCGCGACGCGCGAATGACAAGCATCACGCGCCGCAGCGATCGTCGGGGCTTTTCATTTTTTACAACGACGCGCCCCGCGCCGTGCGGCGCGGGGCGGTCCGGTCGCTGCCTCAGGCCTTGCGGACGTTGGCCGCCTGCAGGCCCTTCGGGCCGCGCGTCACGTCGAACTCCACGCGATCGCCCTCGACGAGGCTCTTGAAGCCCTGCGCCTGGATCGCGCTGAAGTGAACGAAGACGTCCTCGCCACCTTCCTGGGTGATGAAGCCGAAGCCCTTCGCGTCGTTGAACCACTTCACGGTACCGGTTGCCATGTTTCTACTTGTCCTTCCGGAGCGTCGTGCGCTCCTGTTGCTCCGACCGGAATGGTCGGGTGTCGTGTCCGTTGGAGCCGTTGCGCGGCACGGGATGGCCCAGGTGCCGCTCGATGGCGCGCAGCTGCTCGCGGTCTTCCGGTGTGGCGAAGCTCGTCGCCTGTCCGGTCGCCTCGGCGCGCGCCGTGCGCCCGATGCGGTGGATGTAATCCTCGGCCGAATGCGGGAGATCGAAGTTCACCACGTGCGCGATCTCGGGCACGTCGATGCCGCGCGCGGCGATGTCGGTGGCGACGAGGACGCGGTAGCGCCCGGCCCGGAAGCCGTCGAGCGCCTCCCGGCGCTGCGACATCGTCCGGTCGGCGTGCAGCCGCGTGACCCGGTGACCGGCGGCGGCCACCGCGCGCGCGAGCCGATCGGCCCGGTGCTTGGTACGCGTGAAGACGAGCGTCTGGCCGCCGTCCTCCCCGAGCAGCCGGAGCAGCAGCGGCGTCTTGTCGCGGTTCTCCGTGGCATACAGGCGCTGCGTGACGGCGGCCACCGGCTTGGCGACCGTACCGACCTCGACGCGCTCGGGCCGCGACAGGTGCCTGCGCACCAGCCGCTCCACCGCCTCGGGCATGGTCGCCGAGAAGCAGAGCGTCTGCCGGTCGAGCGGCGTGACGGCCAGGATCCGCTCGACCTGTGGCGCAAAGCCCATGTCGAGCATCCGGTCCGCCTCGTCGAGCACGACGATGCGCACGGAGCTCAGCGTCGCGCTGCGACGCTCCAGGTGATCGAAGAGCCGTCCCGGCGTCGCGACGATGACGTCGGGCCGGCGGGCGAGGCCCGCGAGCTGCGGGCCCATCGCCTCGCCGCCGATGAGGGTGACCGTGCGGATGCCGCGCGCGCTGCCGAGCACGGCAAACGTCTCGGCGATCTGCAGCGCCAGCTCGCGCGTCGGGGCGAGCACCAGCGCGCGCGCGCCGGCGCCCGGGCGCGTCGCACACAGGCGCTCGATGGTGGGAATCGCAAAGGCGGCCGTCTTGCCGGTGCCTGTCTGCGCGCAGCCGATGACATCGCGGCCCTCGAGCGCGATGCCGATGGCCCGCGCCTGGATGGGCGTGGGCACGATGTAGCCGGCTCCCGCCACGGCATCGAGCATCGCCGCGGTGAGCGGGAGGTCCTTGAACGAACGGATCATGAGTGTCGTTTGCCTTTCTCGTGGTCTGCGTCTGCGGCTTCTACCGGGGTGCTACAAGAGCACCCGGGCCCGTCGCCGGGCCCGGGCGGAAGCGACAGGGGTAGGACCTAGACCTTGCGGACGTTCGCTGCCTGAAGACCCTTTGGGCCGCGGGTCACCTCGAACTCGACCCGGTCACCTTCGGCCAGGGACTTGAAGCCCTGGGCCTGGATGGCGCTGTAATGGACGAATACGTCCTCTCCGCCCTCCTGCGTGATGAACCCGTAACCCTTTGCGTCGTTGAACCACTTCACCTGTCCCTGTGCCATTCCTTCTGACCTCACTCTTCGGGGGTCTTCAGAGCGCCCCTGCGTGCTCCCGCGGGAATCGCGGGGTTACCTGCCGGTATTGGCAGGCAAACAAAAACGCCGCGAAGACCCGGGGGTCCGCGCGGCGTGGTGTTCCGATCTGGTCAATCGTCCCTAACTCCGTGTGAACCTGGAACCGCGGCAAGAATTACATGAGGCGAGGCGCGCTGTCAATGGAAATTCTGGCGGGCGGCGTTCTTCAATCCCGAGTCTATCAGCCGCGTCAAGGGCCCGGGAGGTGGGCGCGGATCCGGCCCCTCACCGGCCGCGCCCGGATCGCGCACGACCCCAGGACGAGGGCTTCAGTATAGTGAAGGCCATGCACGCGTGGCACGACGTCGAGCTCGGCGAGCACATCGAGCGCCACTTCAACGCCGTGATCGAGATCCCGAAAGGCTCCAAGGTGAAGTACGAGCTGGACAAGGCGACCGGCCTGCTGTGGCTCGATCGCGTCCTGCACTCGGCGGTGCACTACCCGGCGAACTACGGCTTCCTGCCGCGGACGTTCTGCGACGACGGTGACCCGCTGGACGTGCTCGTCCTCGGCCAGGAGCCGGTGGTCCCGTTGTGCGTGCTGCGTGCCCGCGGGATCGGCGTGCTCGGGATGCGGGACGACAAGGGCCGCGACGACAAGATCATCGCCGTCCACATCGACGATCCCGAGTACGCGCACTACGAGGACATCGCGCAGCTGCCGCCGCACCGCCTGAAGGAGCTCGAGCGCTTCTTCATGGACTACAAGGTGCTGGAGCGCAAGGCCGTCTCGGTGGAGGGCATGCGCGGCCGGGCGGAGGCCGAGCGCGTGGTGCGCGAGGCGGCGGCGCTCTACCGCCAGCGCATCGCCCCCTCGGGCCGCGCGGAGGTCCAGGCGCCGTGACGGCGGACGTCATGGCGGGTGCCATTCTGGACGCGACGGGCGGCACGGATCCCGCGCTGCTCGGGCGTCGCCCTCCCGCACGCCGACGCGGGGCTCCCGCCACGGTTGCCCCGCGGCCCTGCCCGCCCCGTCGGCGCGCCGTCTGAAAACGTTTTCCTTTTCACGAGATTGGCGCGTGTCCGCACCCCGGACGGACGGCCGGGGACAATGCTAAACGCCTGGAAAATTGGAGTTTTTCTTTCCGGGTGGCACGGACTGTGCTAATGTGCGTTCACTTCGAGCGCGCCTGTAACCCTGACATCATGGAGCGGTGATGTTCTACAACTTGCTGGCCGGGATGTTCTCGAACGATCTCGCGGTGGATCTGGGTACGGCGAACACGCTGGTCTACGTCCGCGGCGAGGGCATCGTGCTCAACGAGCCTTCGATCGTCGCCATCCATCAGGCCGACCACTCCGTGCTCGCGGTGGGGCACGAGGCGAAGGCGATGCTGGGCCGCACGCCCGGTAACATCGTGGCCATCCGTCCCCTGAAGGACGGGGTCATCGCCGACTTCGACGTGACGGAGAAGATGCTCCACTACTTCATCTCCAAGGTCCATCGCCGCCGCACGCTGGTGCGCCCGCGCATCGTCGTCGGCGTCCCCTCCGGCATCACCCAGGTGGAGAAGCGTGCCGTGCGCGACTCCGCGATGCAGGCGGGCGCGCGCGAGGTGTATCTCATCGAGGAGCCGATGGCGGCCGCCATCGGCGCCGGGTTGCCGATCCAGGAGCCGGGCGGCAACATGATCGTCGACATCGGCGGCGGCACCACCGAGGTGGCCGTCATCTCGCTGTCGGGCATCGTGTACGCCAAGTCGGTCCGCATCGCCGGCGACGAGATGGACGAGGCGATCGTGCAGTACATCAAGAAGCACTACAACCTGCTGGTCGGCGAGCGGCGCGCGGAAGAGATCAAGGTCACCCTGGGCTCGGCGTACCCGATGGGCGGCGACCGACGCACGATGGAGGTGAAGGGCCGTGATCTCATCGACGGCATCCCGAAGACCATCGTGATCACCGACGAGGAGATCCGCGAGGCGCTGCGCGAGCCGGTCATGACCATCGTGGAGACCGTCCGCACCTGCCTGGAGCGCACGCCGCCGGAGCTGGCTGCCGACATCGTCGACAAGGGCATCGTCATCACGGGCGGCGGCGCGCTGCTGCGCGGGCTCGACCACCTGCTCCGCCAGGAGACGAACCTGCCGGTGACGCCCGGCGAGGACCCGCTCTCGTGCGTGGCGCTCGGCACCGGCAAGGTGCTGGACGAGCTCGATCTGCTGAAGAAGGTCGCGATCCCCGCGTAGATCCGGGGGAGCTGGGGTGAGGATCCGCGCGCTGGCGTTGCTCGGCATCGTGGCCGGCGTCTGCCTGCTCCTGCTGACGCTGCAGATGCGCGGCCACGCTTCCGGCGCCACGGACCTCCTCGCCCTCTTCACCACGCCGGTGCAGACCGTCGTCTCGCGCATCAACCGCACGGCCTTCGGGCTCTGGTCCACGTACCAGGACTGGAAGAACGTGCGCGCCGAGAACCGGCGGCTGCGCGACCAGGCCCAGCGACTGCGCGTGGAGTCGCTGCGCGTGTCGGAGGTGGACGACGAGAACCGCCGGCTCCGGCGGCTCCTGGCGCTGAAGGAGGCGCTGCCGCTGCACACGATCTCGGGCGAGGTCATCGGACGCGAGTGGGGCGGCTGGGTGCGCTCGCTCACGGTGAACCGCGGCCGCAGCAGCAACGTCGTCCGCCTCACGGCCGTCATCGGCCCCGACGGCCTCATCGGCCGCATCGTGGACGTCCGCGGCGGCTCGTCGGTCGTCCAGGTCCTGACCGATCCCGCGTCGACGGTCGGCGCCCACGTGGTCCGCACGCGGACGCCGGGCATCATCGAGGGCGAGCCGCGGGGCACCATCCGCTTCAAGTACATGGCGCGCGACGGCGCCGGCATGCAGGTCGGCGACATGGTGGTGACGTCCGGGCTCGGCGGCCTGTTCCCGCGCGGCATTCCCATCGGGCGCGTGCGCGCCATCGACGACCGCGGCTCGGCGCTGTTCCACTACGCGCAGATCGAGCCGGCCGTGGACTTCGCGCGCATCGACGAGGTGCTCCTCCTGATCGGTGACGCCACGCGCGACGTGGCGGCGCAGTTCCCCGGGGCCAGCTGATGCGCACCTTTCTCGCGGTCGCCTTCCTGAGCGGCGGCGTGGCGCACGCGACGCTGGGGCCGGCCCTGCGCATCGCCGACGTGGCCCCGGACATCCCGCTCATCGTGGTCGTCATGCTGGCGCTGCGGCGGGGGCCCGAGTTCGGCTGCGGCGCGGGCTTCCTGGCCGGGCTGCTGCAGGACGCGGCGACCGGCGGTCTGCTCGGAGTGCAGGCGCTGACGAAGTCCGTGATCGGGTTCGCCATCGGCGGCGTGGGCAGCCGCCTGCGCGTCAGCGCGCCGCTCGTGCAGGTGCCGGGCCTCGTCGTGCTCTCGCTGGTGGAGGGCGTCGCGCGCTTCGCGCTGCTGCAGCTCTTCCACTTCCCGGCCCCCTTCGGCGAGCTGATGACCTACGTGGTGCTGCCGCAGGCCATCTACAACGGCTTCCTCGGCGCCGCGCTGGTGCTGGCGCTGTCGTGGGCGGAGTCGGTGCGGGAGCGCTCCTCGTGAACCTGAACCTCCGTCGCGGGCTCCCCACCCGGCGCGACCCGGGGCAGAAGCGGATCATCGGGATGTCGGCGCTGGTCACCGGCGCCCTCATGGTGATCGTCTGCCAGCTCTGGTACCTGCAGGTGCTGGAGGGCGGCCGGTTCCAGGAGGCCTCCGACAAGAACCGCATCCGCATCCGGCCCATCGCGGCGCCGCGCGGCATCCTCTTCGACCGCAACGGGGCGCCGCTCGTCGACAACCGCCCGGCGTTCACGCTGTCGCTCATCCCGCGCGAGATGGAGCGCGACCCCCTCCGGCGGGACGCCACGCTCGGCCGGCTGGCCGCGCTGATCCGGATTCCCTACCAGGAGCTGCGCGACGCGATCGCCAAGACCTCGCCGGACTCGTTCCTGCCCGTGCGCATCCGCCGCAATCTCAGCATGGAGGAGATGCAGAAGGTCGAGGAGTGGAAGCTGGAGCTGCCGGGCGTGATCATCGAGGTCGAGCCGCAGCGCGTCTACCCGAACTCCCGCTTCGCCGCGCACCTGCTGGGCTACGTCCGCGAGGCGAGCGACGATCAGCTCAAGCAGGGGCGCTACCGGCGCGGGGACATGGTCGGCCAGAGCGGTCTCGAGCGGCTGCTCGACGAGTTCCTCCGCGGCAAGGACGGCGGCGAGCGCATCGAGGTCGACGCGATGGGCCGGCCGATGCGCCTGATCCAGTCGACGGAGCCGAATCCCGGCGCGCAGGTCGTGACCACCATCGACCGCCGGATCCAGGAGGCGGCCGAGAAGGCGATGGAGGGCCACGCCGGCGCCGTCGTGGTGATGGATCCGCGCAACGGCGACGTGCTCGCGATGGTGTCCACGCCCGCTTTCCAGATCGACCGCTTCACCGGCTCCATCGATCGCGAGTGGTGGCTGAAGATCATGAAGGATCCCGAGTTTCCGCTGCTCAACCGCACGATCCAGAGCCAGTACGCGCCCGGATCGATCTTCAAGATCGTGGTGGCGGCGGCCGGACTCCAGGAGAAGACGCTCACGCCCGCGGACCGGACCTACTGCAACGGCGAGTTCCAGCTGGGCACCTCGACGTTCCGGGACTGGAAGCGCGAGGGGCACGGCACCGTCGACACCCTCGACGCCATGCGGCATTCGTGCAACGTCTTCTTCTACCAGGCGGGCCTCAAGATCGGCGGGGCCGCCATCACGAAGTACGCCACCGCGTTCGGCTTCGGCCAGCCGACCGGCATCGACCTCGGCACCGAGAAGTTCGGACTGGTGCCGCAGCCGCGCGCGCGGGGGCGGCGCGGGGCGCCGGCGTTCCAGGCCGGCGACATCATCAACATGTCGATCGGGCAGGGTCGGCTCCTCGTCACCCCCATGCAGGTCGCGCGCTTCATGGCCGCCGTCGCCAACGGCGGGGTCCTGTGGAAGCCGCGCCTGGTGCAGCGCATCGAGCGGCCGGAGCGGGGCGTGGTGTGGAGCGACTCCGGAACGGTGACCGGGCACGTCGTGCTCAATCCCGCGGTGTGGGCCTTCCTGCGGCAGAGCCTGTGGGCGGTGGTGAACGACGAGGGCACCGGCCGCGGCGCCCGCATCCCCGGCCTCGACATCGCCGGGAAGACGGGGACGGCCCAGACGGTCGCCAACTCCCGCTCGGACCGGGGGCAGGACCACGCCTGGTTCGCCTCCTTCGCGCCGGTCAAGGACCCCGAGGTCGTGGTCGTCGTGCTCGTCGAGCGCGGCGGCAAGGGCGGCCAGATCGCGGCGCCGATCGCGCGCAAGATCCTCAACGCGATCTTCTTCGAGAAGGTCGCGGCCGCGGAGATCCTCGGGTGAGGCGGACATGACCGTGCTCGGCGGCATCGACCGCCGGCTGCTGCAGAACGTCGACTGGCCGCTGCTGGGCGCCATGCTCGGGCTCGTGATCCTGAGCGCCACCACGCTCGCCAGCCTCCACGTCGGGCGCACCGGCGGGAGCGTCGCCCTCCGGCAGCTCGCGTGGTTCGCGCTCGGCCTCCTGGCCCTGATCGTCGTCGTCTCCATCGACTACCGCCGGCTCGTCCGGCTCGCCCCGATGTTCTACGTCCTGGGTCTCGCCGGGCTCGCGGCCGTGTTCGTCGTGGGCCGCACGGTCTCCGGCGCCCGGCGCTGGATCCTCATCGGGCCGATGTCCGTGCAGCCGTCCGAGATCTTCAAGATCTGCTTCGTTTTGATGGCGACGTGGGTGCTGACGTCCCGGTGGGCGCAGCCGGTCGGCAAGGTGACGGTCGCGCTGACCGTGCCCGTGCTCGCCGTGCCGGCGCTGCTCATCGTCAAGCAGCCGGACCTCGGCACCGCGCTCCTTCTCTTTCCCGTGCTGGCGGCCCTGCTCGTGGGCGCCGGCATCCGCTTGCGGCTGCTGGGCGGGCTGGCGCTGGCCGGCCTCGCCGCGCTGCCGCTCGTCTGGTTCGCCGCGCTGCGCGACTACCAGCGGGAACGCATTCTCGTCTTCCTGGATCCGTTTCGCGATCCCCTCGGGAGCGCGTACAACGTCATCCAGGCCAAGATCGCGATCGGATCGGGACAGCTCCTGGGCAAGGGCGTGGCCGGTGCCACGCAGAGCCGGCTCGCCTTTCTCCCGGAGCGTCACACGGATTTCATCTTCGCCGTATTCGCCGAGACGTGGGGATTCGTCGGGTGTCTCGTGCTGCTCACCTGCTACGCGCTGCTCTTGCTCCGCGGGTTCGATATCGCGGCCTCGACGCGCGAGCCGGTGGGGCGGCTCGTCGCCCTCGGCGTCACCGCCCTCTTCGCGACCCAGGTGCTCGTGAACGTGGGGATGGTCGTCGGTCTCCTGCCCGTGGTCGGCGTGCCGCTGCCGTTGATGAGCTACGGTGGCACGTCCATGCTCGTCTCCCTGACGGCGCTCGGGCTGCTCCTCTCCGTGCGAATGCGGCAGTTCCAATGAGACGCGTGCGGGATCGGCTGAAGCCCGCGCCCGCGTCGGGGGAGTGCCGCCGTGAGCAAACGGATCGTCGTCAGCGCCGGCTTCATCGAGACCCGCGTCGCCGTCCAGGAGGGTAACCTTCTCACCGACCTGTACCTCGAGCGGCGCCGTCACCGCTCGATCGTGGGCAGCGTGTACAAGGGCACGGTGACCAACGTGCTGCCCGGCATGCAGGCCGCGTTCGTCGACATTGGCCTCGCCAAGGACGCCTTCCTGTACGCGGGCGACTACACGGCCACGCTGCTGCCGTCGGCCGAGGGCGACGCGGCCATCGAGGCCGAGGAAGGCGAGACGCCGCCGCGCGAGGCGACCGGCCCCATCGAGACGATGCTCGCGCGGGCTCAGCAGGTGCTGGTGCAGGTCTCCAAGGAGTCGCTCGGCACCAAGGGCGCGCGGATCACCTCGTTCATCTCGCTGCCCGGGCGCTACCTCGTCTACATGCCGCAGGCCCGGCACATCGGCGTGTCGCGCCGGATCCGCGACGAGCGCGAGCGCGACCGGCTGCGCGCCGCCCTCCGCGCCCTCGAGCTTCCGCCCGGCGGCTTCATCCTGAGGACCAACGCCGAGGGGAAGGGGGAGGCGGAGTTCGCCGCCGACGTGGAGTTCCTGGCGCGCCTGTGGGCGCAGATCCAGGCGCGCTACGAGCAGGCCACGCCGCCGGCCGCGCTGCACGAGGAGGCGGACCTCACCTTCCGCGTCGTCCGCGACCTCTTCTCCCCGGACGTCGACGAGTTCGTCGTGGACGATCTCGACGTCCACGAGCGCGTGCTCGGCTACGTGCGCGCCCTCGTGCCGGGGCTCGAGCCGCGGGTCACGCTCTACACGGAGCGGACCTCCGTCTTCGACGCCTTCGGGATCGAGAAGGACATCGAGAAGGCGCTGCGGCGCCGCGTGTGGCTCAAGTCCGGCGGCTACATCGTCATCGACCACACCGAGGCGCTCGTCTCCATCGACGTCAACACCGGCAAGTACGTCGGCAAGCGGGATTTCGAGCAGACCGTCCTCAAGATCAACCTCGAGGCCGTCACGGAGGTGGTCCGGCAGATCCGGCTCCGCGACCTCGGGGGCATCATCATCATCGACTTCATCGACATGGAGGTGCCCGAGCACCGCGAGCAGGTGGAAAAGGCGCTCAAGCGCGCCCTCGCCGACGACAAGGCGCGCACCAACGTGCTGCAGATCTCCGAGCTCGGGCTCGTGCAGATGACGCGCAAGCGCGTCCGGCAGGATCTCCGCGCCCTCCTGAGCGTGCCGTGCCCGACGTGCCGCGGGGCCGGCGTGACGAAGTCCGACGAGACCCTGGCCGCCGAGGTGTTCCGCGCGATCCGCGCGAAGCTGGCCGGGGAGAGCGCCGCGCCCGCCCGCCGGGAGGTCGTCGCCCGCGTCCATCCCGACCTCGCCGCCTATCTCGAGGGCGAGGCGCGCGCGGACCTGACCCGGCTCGAGACCGCGCTGAACACGAAGGTCGTCGTCCAGCCGGTGGAGCGGCAGCCGCACCGGGACGAGTTCGAGGTCCGCGTGCGCTGACGGCCGGGCACGAGCCGGTGGACGTCGTCGGCGTTCACCGGTAGCATCCCGGGCCATGGCGAAGGTCACGCCCTCGCGCATCAGCGCGCAGAAGATCCTCGGCGATCTGCGGCTGGCGTCACGGAAGGGCGACCGGGCGGCGCTCTCGCTGGCGCTCGACCAGATGCGGACGCTCGCCCACTCGCCCCGGTACTGGGAGAAGTACCTCGCGCTGCTCCGCAACCCGCTGGCGCGGCTCATCGACCTGGTCGTGATCAAGCAGGGCGAGCGGATCGCCCACCAGAAGGGCTGGAGGCTGCCCAAGGCGACGCCGGCGCCGGAGAAGCCGCGCAAGCGCCGGAAGGGCGATCGCCCGCGCGCCGCGCGCCCGCGCGCCGTCGCCGGCAGCGCCGCGCAGATCCCGCTCTTCGAGTGAGTCGCGCGCTCGTCGTCGTCAACCCGGCGGCGGGCGGCGGGCGCACCGGGCGGGCGTGGCCGCGCCTGCGGGATGTGCTCGCCCGCGCCGGGCTGGACTTCGACTGGGTGGCGACGGGCGCCGCGGGCGACGCCGTCCGCCTGGCGGCCGACGGCGCGCGCGGCGGACACGACCTCGTCGTCGCCGTCGGCGGCGACGGCACCGTGAACGAGGTCGTCAACGGGGTGACCGGGGACGGGCGCACGCCGCTCGCCACCACGGGCGCCGTGCTGACCGGGCGCGGCCGCGATGCGTGCCGCAACTTCGGCGTGCCGGCGCGCGCGGAGGCGGCCGCGGCGGCGCTCGTGGCCGGGCGCGACGTGCTCTTCGACCTCGGCCTGGCGACGTGGGCCGACGGCCGGCGGCGGTACTTCCTCGGCGCCGCCGGCGCCGGCTTCGACGCGGCCGTGGCGGCGCGGGCGGCCTCGGTGGGGGCGCGCGGGACGCTGCCGTACCTCTTCGCCGTCCTGGCCACGCTCCACGCCTCGCGGCCGATGGCGACGACGATCCGGGTCGACGGCGCGCCGGCGTGGCGGACGCCACTGATCGCCGTGGTCGCGGCGAACGCCCGCTACTTCGGCGGCGGCATGAGGATCGCACCGCAGGCCGATCCGCGCGACGGCGTGCTGGATCTCGTCGTGCTCGGCGCGCTCGGCCGGCTGGAGATGCTCTGCTGGCTTCCGACGATCTACTGGGGCCGGCACCTGGCCAATCGCCGCGTGACCGCCCGCCGCGCGACGACGGTCGTCGTCGAGGCGGCGGTGCCGCTGCCGACCCAGCTCGACGGCGAGGTGGACGGCGCCACGCCGGTCACCCTCACCGTCGCACCGCGCGCCCTGCGCCTGCGGCTGCCGCGCACCGGTTGACAGGGCCGCGGCCGGGCGGGATAGTACCCTACGGGGGTATACGGATGCTCAACGCCGAGACGAAGGCCAAGGCCCGCGGGCGGCTGCGGCGGATCGAGGGACAGGTGCAGGGGCTCCAGCGCATGGTGGAGAACGACGCCTACTGCGTGGACATCCTGCTGCAGATCTCGGCGGTGCAGGGCGCCCTCGAGCAGGTGCAGAAGCTCCTGCTCGGCCGCCACATCGAGTCCTGCGTCGCCGACGCCCTGCGGTCCGGCAGCAAGACCGACCGCCAGCAGAAGATCGAGGAGCTGCTGGACGTCTTCGCGCGGTTCGGGGCGAAGTGATGGCGCGCGTGGTCCTTCCCGTCCGCGGCCTGCACTGCGCGGCGTGCGTGGGCAAGGTCGAGCGCGCCCTGGCCGGCGTCCCCGGCGTCGAGGAGGCGTCGGTCAACCTGGCGACCGAGCGGGCGACCGTCGCCTACGATCCGGCGCGCGCGGACCTCGCCGCCGTGCGAGCGGCCGTTGCCGCGTCGGGCTACGAGCTCGGCGAGGCGCCGCCGCCCGCCGACGGGGCGGAGGCGCAGGATCGCGAGGGCGCCGCCCGGATTGAGGAGCAGCGGCATCTCCGCACGCGCGTGGCGGTCGGCGCCGCGCTCTCGGTCCCCGTCGTCCTCGGCAGCATGCCGGAGGTCTTTTCCTGGGCGCCCGCGTGGCTGCGCGATCCCTGGCTGCTGCTCGGGCTGACGGCGCCGGTGCAGTTCTGGGTGGGGGCGCCGTTCCACCGGGGGTTCCTCCACGACCTGCGGTACCGCAGCGCCAGCATGTCGACGCTCGTGTCGCTGGGCACGAACGCCGCCTTCTTCTTCAGCGTGGCGGTGACGCTGTGGCCGCACGCCTTCATGGCGCTCGGCGCCATGACGTACTACGAGACGGCGGCCGTGGTGATCACGCTCGTCGCGCTCGGGCGCTGGCTGGAGGCTCGGGCGCGCGGCCGGACCTCGGACGCCATCCGGCGGCTGCTGACGCTCGCGCCGCGCACGGCGCGCGTGGTCCGCGAGGGCGTCGAGGTCGACGTGCCGGCGGGCGAGGTGCTGAGCGGCGATCTCGTGCGGATCCGGCCGGGTGAGCGCGTTCCGGTCGACGGCGAGGTGGTGGAGGGCGGCTCGACGCTCGACGAGTCGATGCTGACCGGCGAGAGCCTCCCCGTCGACAAGGGCGTCGGCGCGCCGGTGTACGCGGGCACGGTGAACCGGACCGGCAGCTTCGTGTTCCGCGCCACGCGCGTCGGCGCGACGACGACCCTCGCGCGGATCATCCGGCTCGTCGAGGAGGCCCAGGGCTCGCGCGCGCCGATCCAGCGCCTGGCCGACCGCGTCGCGGCCGTGTTCGTGCCGGTCGTCCTCGTCGTGGCGGCGGCGACGTTCGTCGGCTGGTGGCTGCTGGGGCCGGCGCCGTCGGTCCTCTACGCGCTGACCAACGCCGTCGCCGTCCTCGTCATCGCGTGTCCCTGCGCGATGGGCCTCGCCACGCCGACGGCCATCATGGTGGGCACCGGCCGCGGCGCCGAGTCCGGCGTGCTCGTCAAGAGCGCGGCGGCCCTCGAGACGCTGCACCGCGTCGACACCGTCGTGTTCGACAAGACGGGCACGCTGACCGTCGGGCGTCCCGCGGTGACCGACGTGGTGGCGCTGTCGCCGGGGACCGACGACGACGTGCTCGCGCTGGCGGCGGCCGCCGAGCAGGGCTCCGAGCACCCCATCGGCCAGGCGATCGTCGCGCAGGCCAAGGAGCGCGGGCTCGCGCTGCCGCCCGTGAGCGAGTTCGCGGCCGTGCCGGGGCACGGCATCGATGCCATGGCGCCCGACGGCCGCGTGCTCGTCGGCAACGCCGCCTTCATGGAGACGCGCGGCGTCGACGTCTCGGCGCTCGTCCCCCGCGCGCGGGGCCTGGCCGACGAGGGCAAGACGGTGGTCTTCCTCGCCCTGGCGTTCCGCCCGCTCGGGCTCATCGGCGTCGCCGACGTCATCAAGCCGGAGGCGCCGGCCGCGGTGGCCGCGCTCCGGGCGCGCGGCCTCGACGTGGCCATGCTGACCGGCGACAACCGCCTCACGGCGGCCGCCATCGCGCGCGGCGCCGGCGTCGAGCGGGTGCTGGCCGAGGTGCTGCCCGAGGACAAGGCGCGGGAGATCGAGCGGCTGCGCGCGGGCGGGCGCCGGGTGGCGATGGTGGGCGACGGCATCAACGACGCGCCCGCGCTGGCGCGGGCCGACGTCGGCATCGCGATGGGCTCGGGGACGGACGTCGCGATGGAGGCGGCCGACGTCACGCTCATGCGCGGCGATCTCCGCGGCGTGGTCGCCGCCTACGAGCTGTCGCGGGCCACGATCCGCGTCGTCAAGCAGAACCTGGTCTGGGCCTTCGGCTACAACGTCGTCCTCGTGCCGGTGGCGGCGGGGCTGCTCTATCCCCTGTGGGGGGTGCTGCTCTCGCCGATCCTCGCCGGCGCCGCGATGGCGTTCTCGTCGGTGTCCGTCGTGAGCAACAGCCTCAGACTGAAGCGCTGGAGGTACGACGATGGAAACTGATCCCGTCTGCAAGATGACCGTGGAGCCCGCGCGGGCCGCCGCGCAGTCGGTGTACCAGGGGCGCACGTACTACTTCTGCGCCGTGGGCTGCAAGCAGAAGTTCGACCGGGAGCCCGAGAAGTACCTGGCGGGCGGCGCCAGCCCCATGTCGTCGTGAGCGTCGCGCCGGCGCTGCTGCGCGGGCGCGGCCGCTACGAGCGCGCCATCCACGGCTGGTCGGACAACACGCACGACGACGCGTTCACGCACACCGTGCGCATCGCCGACGCCGAGCGCACGCTCGAGCTGGCCGTGGTCGCCACGCCGTCGCCGGACTACGCCATCCGCGCCGCGCGCTGCGGCGCCGAGGGCGACGTCGACCCGGCCGTCGCCGGGCGGGCGGGCGCGCTCGCCGGCGCCGCGATGACGGCGGGGTTGACGCGCCGCGCCGCCGAGGTGGCCGGCGCCGGTCGCGGCGCCTCGCTGCTGGTCGACGCCGTGATCGAGGTGGCCCGGCTGGCGCGGCAGGTCGCCAAGCTGCCGCCGGAGCGCGCGGCGCGGGCCGAGGGCGGCGACGCCTGGGAGTGCTGGCAGCTCGACACGGCGGGCTGGATCGACCTGCCGGACTCCTGCTTCACCTACAGCGACGCGGGCCGCCGGCTCTTCGGCACGCGGCCGATCGCCACCGCCAGCCAGCCGCAGCTCTACTGCGCGCGGCCCGGCCAGGCGAAGGTCTTCGAGCGGCGCAAGCTCATGCGGCTCGAGACCCGCGACGGCCGCCTCGCGCTGTTCCACTCGATGCACGACAACGTCCACGGCTTCGAGGTCACGTACGAGGTCGACGTCGCGACCGGCCGCATAGTGAAGGCCGAGCACGTGACGCCGCGGCTGCCCTACATGGGCCTCTGCTCGGAGCCCCAGCGACGCATCGCCGCGCTCGTCGGGGAGACGGTCGACGCGGGGCTGCGCAAGCGGATCCAGGCCCACCTCGGCGGCCCCGCCGGGTGCGCGCAGCTCTACGACCTCACCGCCGACCTCCTGAAGCTTCTCGCCTGACCGGTGTCCTACCCGCGCACGCGGGCGAGCTGCGCGTCGAGATCCTGGGCGGCGGCGAAGTGCGGGAGCCCGAGCGACCCGGGCAGGCGCCCGCCGAGCGCCGCGCGCGGCGCCAGCCCGACCAGCTCCGCGCGCCGCACGCCGACGCCGCGCCGGCGCGCCTCGTCCGCGACCCGATCGAAGACGGCCGGGAGCGCGGTGACGCGATGGTCGAGGAGGTTCAGCGCGACCTGCACGACGCCGCGGCTCGGCAGCGGCACGCCGAGCGCGCGCACGGCGGGCAGCCCGCCGTCCCGCTCGCGGACCGCCCGCGCGACCGCGCGCGCGATCTCGAGGTCCGACGTCTCCAGCCACACGTTGTAGGCGACCAGCACGTCCCGCGCGCCCACCACCGCGGCGCCGGCGCGCGGGTCGAACCGCGCCGGTCCCGCGTCCGGGGCGCCGGCCGGCGTGGCCAGCCGCGCGGCGAGGTGCTCGTAGCCGCCGCGGCGGACGTCGGGCAGCTCGCGGCGCCCGGGCGCGCGCGCGGCGGCGCCGTAGAAGTAGACCGGCAGCGCGTGGCGGGCGGCCAGCGCCTCGCCCACCCGCCACGCCGTCTCCACGGCGACGGGCATCGGCGTCCCGTCCAGCGGCACGAACGGCACGACGTCGAGCGCGCCCAGGCGCGGATGCCGCCCGTGGTGCGCGCGCATGTCGATGCGCGGCAGCGCCGCCGCCGCGAGCGCGAGCGCGGCCGCCTCCACGGCGGCGGGCGCGCCGAGCACGCTGAAGACCGAGCGATGATGGTCGGGATCGCTGTGCACGTCGGCGAGGTGGGCGCCGGCCACGGCGCCGATGGCGTCCGCCATCGCCGCCAGCGCGCGGGTGTCGCGGCCCTCGCTGACGTTGGCGACGCACTCGATAATCATGCGGAGAGACCGTATACTACCGGCGGCATGCGGGTCCTGCCAGTCGGGAAGCTCCGTGCCGAGGCGCTGCAGGCGGTCTTCGACCAGCATCCCATCCGAGATCCCCGCGTCGTCGTCGGCCCGCGCGTCGGCGAAGACGCCGCCGTCATCGATCTCGGCGATCGCTATCTGATCGCCACCGCCGATCCCATCACCTTCGTGGCGGAGGACCTCGCGCGCTACGCGCTCGTCGTCAACGCCAACGACGTCGCCGTGCGCGGCGCGCGGCCGCGCTGGTTCCTGGCCACGCTGCTCCTCCCGGAGGGCGCCACCAGCGAGGCGACCGTCGGCGCGCTCTTCGACGCCCTCCACGCCGCCTGCGACGAGCTGGACGTGACGCTCGTCGGCGGCCACACGGAGGTCACCCACGGGCTCGACCGTCCCATCGTCGCCGGCACCATGCTCGGGGAGGTCGCCAAGGACAAGCTGGTCACGACGGGCGGCGCCAGGGTCGGCGACGCGGTGGTGATGACGAAGGGCGTGCCGCTCGAGGGCGCCGCCATCATCGCCCGCGCCCGCGAGGCGGAGCTGCGCGCGCGCGGCGTGCCGGCGGGAGCCATCCGACGAGCGAAGGCGTTCCTCACGACGCCGGGGCTGAGCATCCTGCCCGAGGCGGAGATCGCCTGCGAGCTGGCCACCGTCCACGCCATGCACGATCCGACCGAGGGCGGCATCGCCACCGCGCTCGTGGAGCTCGCGGAGGCGGCCGGGGTCGGGCTCCGCATCGATCGCGACCGCGTCATGGTGCTGCCGGAAGGGCGCATGCTGTGCGAGGCGTTCGGCCTCGACCCGCTCGGGACGATCGCGTCGGGCGCGCTCCTGATGACGCTCGATCCCGCCGAGGCCGGCATCGTCATCCACGCGCTGGCGCGGGAGTCGATCGACTGCCACTTCATCGGACAGGTCGTCGAGCGCGAGCACGGCGTGACCCTCGTGGACGGCACGAGGACGTGGCCGATGCCGGTGTTCCCGCAGGACGAGATCACGCGGCTGTTCAAGGAGGACTGACCGTGCCCCAGATCGGCTATTCGCACCGCCCCGTCGCGCTCGGGCGCGAGGGCATGGTGGCCTCCGCGCACCCCTACGCGACGCTGGCCGGGCTCGAGACGCTGAAGGCGGGCGGCACCGCCGCCGACGCCGCGATCGCGGCCAACGGCGTCCTCGCCGTGACCCAGCCGAACATGTGCGGCATCGGGGGCGACATCTTCGTCCTCTACTACGAGGCGGCGACGCGGACGGTGCACTTCCTGAACGGCGCCGGGCGCTCGGGCTCGCGCGCCTCGCTCGACGAGCTGCGACGGCGCGGCCTGCCCGGCCTTCCCGTCGTCGGCGCGGCGACGGTGAGCGTGCCGGGCTGCATCCGCGGCTGGGCCATGCTGCACGCGCGCTTCGGCACGCGCCCGCTGACCGAGCTCCTGACGCCGGCGATCCACTACGCCGAGCGCGGCGTTCCGGTCTCGTCGCTCACGAGCCAGGCCATCGAGGAGTTCGCGCCGCTCACCACCGATGCCGAGTGGCACCGGGTCTTCCGCCCCGGCGGCCGCAGCCCCGTGCTGGGCGAGCTGCTGGTCCAGCGGGACCTCGCGCGCACGCTGCGCGAGATCGCCGGCGACGGGCCGGACGTGATGTACCGCGGCCGCGCCGCCCGCGCGATCGCCGGCCGCCTGGCCGCCGACGGGTTCCTCACGCCCGACGACCTCGCCGCGCACGAGGGCGAGTGGGGGACGCCGATCAGCACGACGTATCGCGGGCACACCGTGTACGAGACCCCGCCGCCCACGCAGGGCCTGGCGGCGCTGCTCACCCTCAACCTGCTCGAGGCCGAGCGGCTCGCCGAGTACCCGCTCCACTCCGTGGAGCACCTCCACCTGATGCTGGAGATGGTGAAGCTCGCCTACGCGGATCGCGACCGCTGGATCGGCGATCCCGCGCACGCGCGCGTCCCGGTGGCGGCGCTCCTGAGCAAGGCGTACGCGAGCCGCCGCCGCGCGGCGTTCGATCGCGAGAAGGCGAGCGTCTACGCGGCGGGCGAGCCGGACGGCGACACCACGGGATTCGTCGTCGCCGACGGACGCGGCAACGTGGCCAGCGTCATCCAGAGCCTCTTCAACAGCTTCGGCTCGGGGATCGTCGTGCCCGGGTGCGGCATCGTGCTGCAGAACCGCGGGCGCCACTTCCGCCTGGAGCCCGACCACCCGAGCGTCCTGGCGCCCCGCAAGCGGCCCTTCCACACGCTGATGGCCTCCATCGTCACCCGTGACGAGCGGCCGGCGGTCGCGTTCGCCACCATGGGCGGCAACGGCCAGGCGATGTTCCACGCGCAGGTGCTGACGAACCTGCTGGACTACGGCCTGGACCCGCAGGAGGCGATCGAGCGCCCGCGCTTCCTCATCGGCGCCTTCATGCCCGGCGAGCCGGACGACACGATCCACCTCGAGGGCCGCGTGGGGGGAGACGTCGTGGAGGCGCTGGCGGCGCGCGGGCACGCGGTGAAGCGCGCGCCCGACTTCTTCATGCGGACGGGCCACGCTCACGCGATCGTCTTCCGCGACGGCACGCTCCTCGGCGGCGCCGATCCCCGCGGCGACGGCGCCGCGCTGGGGTACTGAGCGTGCGCGGCCTCCTGACCGTCGTCGGCATCGTGCTCGCGGCCGCGGTCGGCCCGGCCGCCGCGTCGGAGTGGGGCGCCATCGTGCCCGGGACCAGCACGATGGAATCGGTCCGGGCGCAGTACGGGGGGCCGACGAAGACGACCACGCAGAAGGTCGACAACTACGACACCGCCACGTGGGTCTACGAGGGCGCCCAGGCGCCCCGCGGGCTGGTGCGCATGACGGTCGACTTCGGCATCCTGCAGGCCGCCGGCTACCGCGGCGACGTCGTCCGCGCCCTCAAGCTCGAGCCGAAGCCCGGTGTCTTCTCCAAGGGCGTCATCCTCACCGGCTGGGGACGGCCCGATCGAGCGGGCAAGCAGGGCGGCGTCGACGTCTTCTTCTACGCGGAAGGGCTCATCGTCACCTTCGACAAGGACGGCCGGCAGGCGCAGTCGATGACGTTCACGCCGCCCCAGCCGCTCGAGCCAGCGACGCCGTCGCGCTGACGACGCCGCGGACCGGGATCTCGAGCCAGTCGGGCCGGTTGTTCGCCTCGTAGACCACCTCGTAGGCGGCCTTCTCGAGCTCGAGGGCGGCGACCGCGCGCGCGAACGCCGCCTCCGACGCCGGCAGGAAGGCGGCGGCGCCCGCGGCCGCCCGGTATCCTTCCACGAACGCCGCGCGCGCCGCGGTCTCCCAGCCGCCGACGTCGCGCCCCGACCGGGCGGTGGTGGCGGCGGCGTAGGCGAAGGAGCGCAGCATGCCCGCCACGTCGCGGAGCGGCGTGTGCTTCCGGCGCCGCTCCGCCAGCGGGCGCAGCGGCTCGCCCTCGAAGTCGATCAGCACGAAGTCGTCGCCGTCGCGGACGGCGAGCGTCTGGCCGAGATGGAAGTCGCCGTGGTGGCGCGTCTTGGCGAGGCCGGCGAGCCCGGCGAACGCCCGGCCGGCGCCGGCGGGCACGTCGGGCAGCGCGTGGCGGGGGGCGGCCGCCTGCGCCGCGCGCACCTGACGCTCCAGCGCCGCGGCCCACGCGGCCACGTCGTCGCGGTCGATCGGCTCGGTGCCGAAGGCGGGATCGGCGGTGGGCGTGGCGAGCGCGCGATGCAGCTCCGCCGTGCGTCGTCCCAGCCGCCGGAGCGCCTCGAGGCCGCCGTCGCCGGCCGCCAGTCGCTCGAGGAGCCACTGCCAGCCGTCGCGGCCGTCGCGGACCAGCTCGTGGGCCACGGCGAGCGTGGCGATGCGGCCCCGCCCGTCGTGGTATTCGAGGGCGCCGACGAGCCGGGGCGCGTTGCGGAACGTCGTGTGCTCCGTCAGGAAGCGCGTGATGTCGAGGTCGGGATTCACGCCGTCGACGAGCCGGCGGAAGTGCTTCACGATGAGCGCCGCCCCGAACACGATCGACGTGTTGCTCTGCTCGCCCTGCACGCGACGGACCGGTGCGTCGGCGGCCAGGTCCGCCGGCACGGCGCTCGACGGCCGGCCGACGAGCGTTCCGCGCTCGCCGCGCAGCGTCTCCGCGCGCTCCACGAGGCGCAGCAGCGCGCGGCAGAAGCCCGGTGCCTCGAAGGCGTCGACGAGGTCGGGCCCGGGCCCCAGGGCCACCACGTAGCGGTCCTCCGTGCCGTCGTCCATGGTGACGCGGAGCACGTCGAGGCGAGCGTCCCCGACGAGCAACCGGTCGTCCACGCGCGTGTCCGCGATGCGGCGCGCCTTGGCGGCGAACCAGCGCTGGCGCGTCATCCACTCCACGACGGCCGGATCCACCGGCGCCGCGGGCTCCCCGGCGTCCCGCCTAGGCACGAGGCGCGTACATGATCACCGCGACACCGAGCAGGCAGATCGCCGCGCCGACCATGTCGTATCGGTCCGGGGCCACGCGATCTACGATCGTCATGCCGAGAGCCTATCGCATCTGTCGACCGGCGTGAGTGTGGCGGCCGCGGACACCGCCGCCCGCCGGGCCGGCCCCGTGCTCAGATCGCGGTGTCCTCGATGCCGTAACGCGCGGGACGGCGCTCGGGGCGCTCGAGCTTGAACCAGTAGAAGTTGTGGGGCCCGAGGCTCAGGAAGTACGGCGCGCGGCCGACCGGAGGGAAGCGCGTGCCGCCCAGCATCTCGACGGGCACCGCGCCCTCGTAGGCCGCGAGCGGGAGCTCGGCCGGCTGCGTGCGGCCGCTGAGGTTGGCCACGATCAGCAGCGTCTCGTCGGCGTGGCGCCGCAGGAAGGCGAGCACCGAGTGGTTGCGCGGCCGCAGGAACTCGACG
>DASUPA010000472.1:0-8768 GCA_036276335.1 Candidatus Methylomirabilota bacterium
CACCAGCCCGGCCGTCTCGCGCAGCTCCGGCGCCCGGACGTCGACGAGGGCCAGGCGGAAGCCGCTCCTCGCCAGCGCCACCGCGGTCGCGCGGCCGATGCCGCGTGCCGCGCCGGTGACGACGGCCACCGGGGCCGTCGCGCTCACGGCGCCGGCTCCACCGGCGGGCCGAAGTAGCCGTTGCGATGGAACATGCGCACCGCTCCCCGCGGGCGGGCACGGAGCGCCTCCGTCGCCGGCGTGTCGATCGTGCCGCGCTCGTCGATGACCACGCCGTAGTCCTCCCGCGCCGAGCCGACCGACACGAAGCCGCCCACGACGTCCCGGCGCACGTGGTCGAGCAGCCGGTCGAAGGGGTGGCCCCAGCCGCCTCCGCCGCTCGTCGCCAGGCGCAGCACGTCGCCGCGGCGCAGCACGTTGCCGTCGGACATCGGCGCCAGGCGCCGCTCGTCGGCTCGGCCCGGGTTCACGATGCAGCTGCCGGGGTGCCCCGCATGGCCGCCGTTCACGCCGGCCGGCGGGAACAGGATGTTGTCCTGGCGGATGGCCACGACGGCCTCTTCGGCCGTCAGCTCGATCTCGCGCACGACGCCGGCGCCGCCGCGGAAGCGCCCCGGCCCGCCGGAGTCCTGGTGGAGGGCGTAGCGGCGGAGGCGCAGCGGGAACACCATCTCCATGAACTCGGCCGGGTAGTTCTTCTGCGCGACGTAGTAGATCGCGTCGAGGCCGTCCGCGAAGGGCCGCGCCCCGTAGCCCACCGCGACCCCGTCGCTGCAGAGGAAGAACTCGTTCCGCACCCGGTCGAAGCCGCGGAGGAAGTAGATGTTGTAGACGGAGTTGGGCGCCGACACGTCGCCGCCGGTGGCGAGCGCCAGGAGCGCCAGCACGTTGGACTGGACGCGCGCCAGCGTGTGGGCACGGTTGCCGAGCGCGGCCGGCCAGTGCGGCTGGAGGACGCTGCCGGGCCGCACGAGCACCTCGTCGATGGCGTCCTGGGCGCCGTCGTTGAGCAGTATTGTCGGGTGGCCGGACAGCAGGTAGATGCCGACGATCAGCTTCGGGACGCTCGGGTGCATGATGAAGTTGATCGGGCCGCGCGCCTGGTCGTCGCTGGCGCGCGTGTCGAGCGTGATGCGGCCGCCGTCCTTGGTGAGGCGCATGCGCACGTGGAACGGCCGCTCGCTCATGCCGTCGCCGTCCACCGCGTCCTCGGCCTCGTAGCTGCCGTCGGGAATCCGCGACTCGAGCGTCTTCCGGATGGTGTCGCGGCACTGCTGCTCGAAGAGCGCCCACGCCGCCAGCACCGTCCCGGCGCCGAAGCGGTCGAACAGCTCCAGCACGCGCCGCTCGCCGAGCTGGCAGCCGGCCAGCACGGCGCGGATGTCGCCCTTCAGGATCTCGGGGAAGCGGGAGTTGCGCAGGAAGATCCGGAACGCCTCGTCGTTCAGCACGCCCTCGCGGTAGATCCGCACGGCCGGGACGATGATGCCCTCGTGGAAGATCTCGGTCGCGTCCGGCGAGATGCTGCCGGCGCGCATGCCGCCGATGTCCCAGAAGTGGCCCCAGGTCTGCGAGAAGGCCACGAGGCGGCCGCCGTGGAACACCGGGGCCGCGAAGACCATGTCGGGCGAGTGCGAGACGCCGCCGCGCGAGCCGTGGCAGTCGTTGTACCAGTAGAGGTCGCCCGGCCGCATCGTCTCCGGCGGGTACTGCTCGAAGATGATCTGCGTCAGGTTGCCGAAGAGCGGCACCATGGTGCCGCACACCACGCGGCCGCGCGCGTCGAGGATGCCGGCGAAGTAGTCGTTCTTCTCGCGGATGAACGGCGACATCGCCGTCCGCTCGATGACCGCCTCCATGTGCGCCTGCGCCGCCCGCAGCGCGCCCCGGATGATCTCGCGGGTCACCGGGTCGAGCGTGGGCAGGTGTCGCGGGCGCGGGGAGCGTCGCCGGCTCATCGCGCCCGCCCTCCGGCGCGGATCACGAGGTTGCCGACGCGATCGACCGTGGCGCGATGCCCGGGCGGCACGACGGTGGTCGTGTCGAGCTGCTCGACGATGGCCGGGCCGGCGACCACGGCGCCCGCGCCCAGCCGCTCGCGGTCCACGCACGGACACGCGGTCCATCCCGCGCCCGCGAAGTGCACGCGGCGCCGCGGCGGCCGCGTCCGCGCGGCGGCGCGGCGCTCGAGGGAGGGCAGCGTGAAGCGCCGCACGCGGCCGGCGGCCGCCACGCGCAGGGTGACGATCTCCACCGGCGCGTCGGCCAGGGCGTAGGTGTAGAGCTGCCGATGGCGCTCGTGGAAGCGGGCGACGAGCGGGGCCACCGCGAGGTCGCGCTCCGGCCACGGCACGGTGAGCTCGAAGCCCTGGTGGCGGTAGCGGAGGTCGGCGAGGCGCGTCAGGCGGCGCGCCGCGGGGGCGACGCCCTCGGCCGCGAGCCAGGCGCTCGCCTGGCTCTCGAGCTCCGCGTAGACGCCCGCGACCGCGCCCAGGTCGTAGTCGGGCGGCTTCTGGAGGCTCGTCCGCGCGTAGTCGTTGCGCACCTCGGTGCCGAGCAGCCCGAAGGTCGACAGCACGCCCGGGTGGCGGGGCACGACGACCGTCCGCATGCCCAGGAGCGCCGCGAGGTCGACGCCGTGCAGCGGGCCCGCGCCGCCGAACGGCACCAGCACGAAGTCGCGCGGATCGTAGCCGCGCTCCACCGAGACGAGCCGCAGCGCGCCCACCATGTTGTTGTTCACGATGTCGAGGATGCCCTGCGCCGCCGCCGCCAGGGGCAGCCCCAGCGGCCGCGCCACGCGCTCGTCGATCGCCCGGCGCGCGCGCTCCACGTCGAGCGGGATCTCGCCGCCCAGCAGGTGCGGCGGGATGCGTCCGAGCACGAGATGCGCGTCCGTCACCGTCGGCTCCTCGCCGCCGGCTCCGTAGCACACGGGCCCGGGCTGCGCGCCGGCGCTCTCCGGCCCCACCGTCAGGGTGCCGTCGTCGGTGACGCGGGCGATGGAGCCGCCGCCGGCGCCGATCGTGTGGATGTCGATCATCGGCACGTGGAGCGGCCAGGCGCCGATGCGCCCCTCGACGGTCACCTCCGCCTCGCCGCCGCGGACCAGGCAGACGTCGGCGCTGGTCCCACCGACGTCGACGGAGATGAGATCGGCGAACCCGGCCGCCTCGCCGACCCGGCGCACGCCGATCACCCCGGCCGCCGGCCCCGACAGCGCGGTGTGGATGGCCTGCGTGCGGACGACGTCAGCGCCGATGACGCCGCCGTTGGACTTCATGATCGACAGCGGCGCCGTGATCCCGCGCGGGCGCAGCTGCTCCACCAGCCGCGCCACGTAGCGCCCGACGAGCGGCTGCACGTACGCGTTCAGCACCGTGCCCATCGAGCGCTCGAACTCGCGGAACACGGGCAGCACCTCGCTGGAGAGCGACACGGCGCAGCCCGGGTGCTCCTCGCGGAGGAGCACCGCGGTACGCTGCTCGTGCGCGGGGTTCGCGTAGCTGTGCAGGAAGCAGACGGCGATCGAGTCGACGCCGGCCTCGCGCAGCCGGCGGGCGGCGGCGCGCACGGCGCCCTCGTCGAGCGGCTCGAGCTCCTCGCCCTCGACCGTGACGCGGCCGCCGATCTCGAAGACGAGCTCGGGCGGCACCGGGCGCGCCGGCTTCACCCACGCGAACATGTTGGCGCGCCGCGGAATGTCGTGCCGGCCGATCTCGAGCACGTAGCGGAAGCCGGCGGTGGTGAGGAGCCCGGTGGCGGCGCCCTTGCCTTCCAGGATCGCGTTCGTCGCGGTCGTCGTCCCGTGCAGGACGTGGCGCAGCGCGGCGTCGTCGGCGCCCGCCAGACGCAGGGCCTTGTCGATGCCGGTGATGAAGCCCCGGGCGGGGTCGTCGGGCGTCGTCGGCGTCTTGGTGACCCAGAGCCGTCCGCTCGCCTCGTGGACCAGGGCGACGTCGGTGAACGTCCCGCCGACGTCCAGGGCGACGGCGTAGCCCGCGGCGCGCGCGGCGACGTGGTGCGTCACAGGACGTTGCGCGGCTTGCCGATGGCGCCCTCGGCGAAGCGCGAGAAGCGGAACCCGCTGATGTCGAGCGAGGGCTTGCCGTCGACGATCAGCTCGGCGACGAGCCGGCCGGCGATCGGGCCCAGCGCGAACCCGTGCCCGCTGAAGCCGGTGGCGAGGACGAGGCCGCCGATCTGCGGCACCTCGCCGAGCACCGGGACGAGATCGGGCGCCGCGTCGATGTAGCCGGCCCACGACCGCGCGATGCCGAGCGGCGGCAGCGACGGCAGCACGCGCTGGAGCGCGGCGAGGCTGCGCCGGACCTTCGCGGGATTCGGGCGCGGCTCGAGGCCGCGGTCCCAGACGAGCGGCCGCCGACGCGCCGGCGAGCCGGGCAGCGCCGCCGCCAGGCTCGCGAGCAGCGGACGGCCCACGTGGAAGCGGAACAGCGCCTTGTTCTTCCAGTAGTTCGGCAGGAAGAAGCGCAGCTGGCGGAGCGAGTCCAGCGTGACGTCGTGATCGAGGGCGCCGCCGGCGGCGATGGTGAAGCTGCCGTCGCGTCGCTGGCGGAAGGCGACGTCCGGTCCCCACACCGCGCACGCCGTCACGGCCGGTGCGGGCGTCGTCCGCGCCACCGTGCCGCGTACCCAGCGCTGGGGCAGGTCGAGCCCGAGCGTGCGGGCCAGCCGCGTCGACCAGGCGCCCGCCGCGCACACGACGGCCGGCGTGCGGATCTCGCCCTGCTCGGTGACGACGCCGGCGACGGCGCCCGCCCGCGTGGTGACCGCCTGCAGCGCGCAGCCCAGGCGGAGGCTCGCGCCGTGCGCCGCGGCGGCGCGCGCGAACGCGTCGGTCGCCTTCTCGGGATCGGCGTGGCCGTCCCCCGGCGTGTGCATGCCGCCGACCCAGGCGCCGGCCAGCCCGGGGACGACGGCGTCGAGCTCGCGCGGGCGGAGCAGGCGGGTCTCGAGCCCGAACTCGCGCGCGACCGGCAGCCAGCGCTCGAAGCGCGCCATCCGCTCGGCGTCGGCGGCGAGCGCGAGATTGCCGCCCTGGACCCACTCGATGTCGGCGCCCAGCTCGCGCTCGAGGCCGCGCCAGAGACGATTCGCCTCCATCACGAGCGGCATCTCGAGCGGATCGCGCCCCTGCTGGCGGACGAACCCCCAGTTCTTCCGGGACTGCTCGCCCGGCACGGATCCGCGCTCGACGACGACGACGCGGACGCCGCGCCGCACGAGGTAGTACGCGGCGGCGCAGCCGACGATGCCGGCCCCGACGACGACGACGTCCGCCTCGCGCTCCATGGTGGGCGGCCATCGTCGGCCAAACGTCGTGATGTGTCAACCGAGCCCGCCTCCTCACTCGGTGGCACATGGTTCGCAGACCTCGGCCGCGCACAGGGGAGGGGACGATGGCTGCAGATCCGGACGCCTGGCCGAGCTTGCCGCTCGCGGAATGGCGAGACACGCACGACACGCTGCAGATGTGGATGCAGATGGTGGGCAAGACGCGTCTCGCCCTCGCCCCGCGCGAGAACCACTGGTGGCACGTCGCGCTGTACGCGACGGCGCGCGGATTGAGCACGACGGCCGTCCCGTACCGTCACGGCGCGTTCGAGGTCGAGCTCGACTTCCTCGACCACCGGCTGGTCGTTCGCAAGAGCGACGGGACGCTGCGCGACATCGCGCTGCGACCGCGAGCCGTCGCCGATTTCTATCGCGAGTACGTGGACGCGCTGGATGCGCTCGGCATCGCCGTGAAGCTCTGGCCGGTGCCGGTCGAGGTGGAGGCGCCGATCCCGTTCCTCGAGGATCGCCGCCATGCTTCGTACGATCCCGAGCAGGTGGAGCGCTTCTTCCGCATGCTCCTGCAGGCGGATCGTGTGCTCAAGCGGTTCAAGGGGCGCTTTCTCGGCAAGTCCAGCCCCGTACATTTCTTCTGGGGCGCCTTCGATCTGGCACTCACGCGGTTCAGTGGACGGCGCGCGCCGGAGCACGACCCGGGCGAGTGGTGGGTGCTCCGCGAGGCGAACTCCCACGAGGAGATCAGTGTCGGGTTCTGGCCGGGAAGCGGCACCGTACCCGAGCCTGCCTTCTATGCGTATGCGCGGCCCGAGCCGGCCGGCCTGGCGGCGGCGCCGATCCGGCCCGAGGCTGCGTATTACAGCCGTGACCTGGCCAACTTCATCCTGCCGTACGAGGCGGTGCGCCTGGCGCCCTCTCCGGACGACGTGGTGCTCGAGTTCTACGAGCGTGCGTATGACGCGGCCGCCGATCTCGCCCGCTGGGATCGCGGCGCGCTCGACCGGCCGCCGAAGGAGTGGCCGGCCTGACGGCAGCACGCCAGTCGACGGCGATTGACAGCGCCCCGGCGTCCGTCCAGTATCGCGCCCACCCGGCCCACCGACGGTGACCCGGGAAGCACCCATGACACCAAAGATTCTTCCGCTCGCAGAGATCGTCGGGCGGCTGGCGCCGCTGCGGCGCGAGGAGCGGACGGTCGTCCAGTGCCACGGATGCTTCGACCTCATGCACATCGGCCACATCCGGCACCTGCAGGCGGCGCGCGCGATGGGAGACGTGCTCGTCGTGACGGTGACCGCGGATGCCCATGTCGACAAGGGGCCCGGTCGTCCCGCGTTCTCCCAGGACATGCGCGCGGAGGCCCTGGCCGCGCTGGCGTGCGTCCACTTCGTCGCGATCGCTCCGTGGCCCACGGCCGTCGAGGCGATTCGCCTGCTGCAGCCGGACTTGTACGTGAAGGGCCAGGCGGGCAAGGATCCTGACCGGCGCAGCGCGCGCCTCCAGGGCGAGATCGCGACCGTCCGCGCGCTGGGCGGCGAGGTGCGCTTCACGCAGGAGACGGTGTTCTCCTCCACCGCGCTGCTGAGCGCGCACTTCGGCGTGCCGCGCGCCGAGGGCGCGAGATGACGGACCCGGTCGAGGCGGCACGCCGGTTCGTCGACGGTGTCCGCGCGCGGCATGCCGCGTTCTCGGTGCGTCAAGCGCTCGCCTCGATCCGGCCACTCAGGGCGCTCGTCGTCGGCGAGGCGATCGTCGACGAGTACAGCTACTGCACGCCGGTCGGGAAGGCGCCGAAGGACCCGATGATCTCCGCCAGGCACGTGCGGCTGGAGCGGCACGCCGGGGGAGCCCTGGCGTGCGCGAATCATCTCGCCGGCGTCTGCGACGCGGTCGACCTCCTGAGCTGCCTCGGTGCCGACGACACGCAGGAGACGTTCATCCGGGAGCGGCTCAGGCCGAACGTCGCGCCGCGGTTCTTCGTCCGCGCCGGCGCCCCCACGATCACGAAGCGCCGGTACGTCGCCGAGGGCGCGCCCGTGAAGCTGTTCGAGGTCGTCGTCATGGACGACACGCCGCTGCCGAGCGATCTCGAGGACCGGATGCTCGCGCACCTGGACCGGACGCTCCCCGCCTACGACGTCGTCATCGTCGCCGATTACGGTCACGGCCTCCTCGGGCCTCGCAGCATCGGCCTCCTGGCCGCCCGCGCTCGCTTCCTGGCCGTGAACTGCCAGGCCAATCCGTCCAATCTCGGCTTCCACGTGGTGACCAGGTACCCGCGTGCCGACTACGTGTGCGTCGACGAGAACGAGATCCGGCTCGCCCTTCGGGACCGCTGGGGTCCGGTGCCGGAGATGATCGAGACGCTGCGAGGGCTGCTGAAGCCCGCGGCGATCGCGGTGACCCGTGGGCACCAGGGGGTCGTCGCGACCGGCGCCGACGCGGTCCACTGGGAGATCCCCGCGCTGTCATACGAGGTCGTCGACCGGATGGGCGCCGGCGATGCGTATCTGGCCGTCACGGCTCCGTGCGTGGCGGCCGGGCTGCCGACCGACCTGGTCGGGCTGCTGGGCAGCGCGGCGGCCGGCCTCGCCGTGCGCACGGTCGGCAACCGCGACTTCGTCGAGCGCGCCGCGGTCGAGCATTTCGTCGGCGCACTGCTGGCCTGACGCCGCTCGGGACGCCGATGAGGAACGAGGATCGAGGCCCGGCACCCCTCGTGACCGTCGCCATCTCCACGTGGAATCGCGCGCACCTCGTCGGCCGCGCGATCCGGAGCGCGCTCGTCCAGAGCTTCGGGGACATCGAGGTGCTCGTCATCGACGACGGATCGACGGACGGCACGCCGGCGGTGCTGGCCGGCCTGCACGACCGCCGCCTCCGACGTGTGCGGCACGAGGAAAATCAGGGCGTCAGCCGGACGCGGAACACCGCGATCGAACTCGCGCGCGGCGAGTGGATGGCCTTTCTCGACGACGACAACGAATGGGTCCCCGACTATCTCGAGCGGCAGCTCGCCTTCGCCGCGTCGCGGCCCGAGGCCGGCGTCGTGTACTGTCGCGCGCGTGTGCGCGACGCGCGCTCGGGGGCCGAGATCGACGCACACAGCAGTCTCTGGCAGGGCCGGGTGTTCCGGCACCTCGTCGACGGCTGGAACCCGTTCGTGTCGGGCACACTGATCCGCCGCGCCACGCTGGCCGGCATCGGCGGACTGGACGAGCGGCTCCGCGCCACCGAGGACCGCGATCTGTGGATGCGCCTGGCCCGGTGCACAGACTTCGCCGGCACCTCCGACGTCCTCCTGATCCGCAACGTGCGCCATGGCGCTCAGCTGTCTCGCAACCCAGAGTTCCTTGCCCGCGATGCGGCCATCCTCGGCCGGAAATGGCGAGTGACGATCACGGCCGCCTGCGGGCGCCGCGCGTATCGTCTGTGGCACGGGCGACTGGTGC
>DASUPA010000473.1:0-2826 GCA_036276335.1 Candidatus Methylomirabilota bacterium
GCGGTCACCGGCAGGCGCGCGGCCCGGATGGCCGGCAGCGCGCCGCCGACGGCGCCGATGACCAGCGCCCACACGAGGCCTCGGACCAGCAGGCCCCCCGTCACGCGGAAGTCGAAGGCGACCTGCGAGAACGTGCTGAAGTTCAGCGTCGAGAGCGAGGCGCCGTCGAAGTAGAGCCAGGCGAGGCCGCCGCCGAGCGCGCCGCCCGCGAGCGCGAGCACCAGCGCCTCCAGCATGACCGAGGCCACCACCGGGGCGCCGCCGAAGCCGATGGCGCGCAGGGTGGCGATCTCCACCTGCCGGCTGGCGATCGCCGAGTACATGCAGTTGAGCGCGCCGAACACGGCGCCGATCGCCATGAAGATGGCCACCGAGTAGCCGAGCACGTCGATGAGCGTGCCCAGCACGTTGGCCTGTCGCGCGTAGTATTCCGGCTCGCGGAGCACGCTGATCGACAGCCGGCGGTCCCGGGCGATCGTGTCCTTCAGGGCGGCGAGGCCGGCGTCCGAGGGGTCGGCGAGGGTGGCCGTGACGGACTGGAAGCCGCTGCGGCGGAACGCGGACATCGCCACCTCGGCGTCGGCCCAGATCTCGGACTCGTGGACGTCGCCGCCGCTCGTGAAGATGCCGACCACCGTCCACTCGCTGTCCCGGAAGTCGATGCGCGAGCCGACCTCGAGGCCGGCGAACTGCCGCGAGGCCTTGCGGCCCACGATGACCTCCCGGACGCCACGCGTGAAGAGCCGGCCCTCCACGAGCGTCAGCTCGTCGCGGATGGCGAAGGCGGCGGGCTGCACCCCGCGGAACGGCACGTTGTTGGGATCTCGCTCGCCCTTGCGGGGGAGATCCACCATGACGTTCAGCTCGGCCGACGCGAGCGGGCGGCCGGCCGCGTCCCGCGCGATGGCGGGGAGGCTCGCGAGCAGGGTCGCCTGGTCGCGCGCCACGCCGCTCGACAGCTCGGAGTCCGAGCCGGCCCGCAGCATGATGACCCGCGAGGGCCGGCCGGTGCTGGCGAGGGTGTGGCGGAAGCCCTCGGACATCGCGAGCACGGAGACGAGCACGCCGACGACGCCCGCGATGCCGACCACCACCACCAGCGAGGTGCCGAGGCGCGTCGGAATGGTGCGCAGGTTCACGAGCGTGATCTGCGCGATCTGGTTGAGGGCGCGCATCAGCGATGCCCCGCGAGCGCGTCCACGATCCGCAGCCGGCCCACGCGCAGCGCCGGCGGCAGCCCGATGACGACCGCCAGCGCGGCCGCGATGACGGCGGCCAGCAGCCACGTGGTCGCGTCCACGAAGAGCGGCGGGAAGCGCCCGCCCGTGTTGCTGTTGAGCGCCGGCAGCACGCCGACGGCCGCCACCATGCCGAGGGCCGCTCCCAGCCCCAGCAGCAGCAGCGCCTCGCCCAGGACGAGCCCGGTCACCATGCGGTCCGAGAAGCCGAGCGTCTTCAGGACGGCGAGCTCCGGGATGCGCTCGCGGACGGCCTGGGCCATCGTGTTGCCGGTGAGGATGAGGATCGTGAAGAAGACCGCGATGAGGATCCGCGTGACGAGGGCGCCGATGTCGCCGATCTGCTTGGCGAAGCCGATGGCGAACTCCTTCTCGGGCTGCGTCTTCGTCTCGTCGGGCGAGTTCGCGAACTGCCGGTCGATCTCCGCGCTGATCGCGCGCGCCTGCGACGGGTCGGCGATGCGGACGATGTACCAGCCGGTCTTGCCCCGGCCGAACTGGCGCGCCTCGTCGAAGTAGGCGACGTTGATCAGCACGACGTCGGTGTTGCCCTGCACGGCCGGATCCTCGGCGTCGAGGATGCCGACCAGGTCGAACTCCCAGTTCAGCGAGCCGTCCGTCTTGGCGTGGATCTCGGAGGCGATCGGCAGCTTCTGGCCGACCCTCCAGCCGTAGCGCTCGACCAGGCGCCGGCCCGCGATGGCGCCCGTGCGCGTCTTGACGAGTGCCGCGCGGTGGGCCGGCGTGACCGTGAACTCGGGGTACATGTCCAGGTAGCGGGCGGGATCGACGGCGAAGACCGGGAACGCGTTGCTCTCGTTCTGGTACCTGGCGCCGAACCAGTCGGCGAAGGCGACGGCGACGACGCCGGGCACGCGCTCGATGGCGCGCGCGTGGGCCATCGGCAGCGGCTCGATGATGGAGTAGCGCGCGGTCGTCAGCAGCCGGCCCGCGTCCGCGGTGTCGGCGCCCGACTCGAACGCGACCTGCACCGCCTGGAGCAGGCCGAAGAGCAGGAAGGCGACGATCACCGACAGCAGCGTGAGCACCGTGCGCGTCTTCCTCCGGAAGAGCTGCGCCCAGACGAGGTGGATCATCGGGCGGCCCCGTCGGCGGGCGCCAGCGTGCCCTTGTCGAGGTGCAGGGTGCGGTTCGCGAACTCGGCCGCCTTCGGGTCGTGCGTGACCATCACGATGGTCTTGCCGTGCTGGCGGTTGAGCGCCTGCAGCAGCCGCAGGATCTCGTCGGCGGTGGCGCGGTCGAGGTCGCCGGTGGGCTCGTCGCACACCAGCAGCTGCGGGTCCGACACGATCGCGCGCGCGATCGCGACGCGCTGCTCCTGCCCGCCCGAGAGCTCCTTCGGCTTGTGCCGCGCGCGATCGGAGAGCCCGACCACCTCGAGCGCGACCGCGACGTTCTTCCGGCGCTGGGCGGACGACAGCTTGGTCAGCAGCAGCGGCAGCTCGACGTTGCCCTCCGCGGTCAGCACCGGCATCAGGTTGTAGAACTGGAACACGAAGCCGACGTTGCGGGCCCGCCATCTCGCGAGCGCCCCGCGCGCGAGCCGGTCGATGCGCTCGCCGCCGAC
>DASUPA010000474.1:0-3908 GCA_036276335.1 Candidatus Methylomirabilota bacterium
AAGCGGCCGAAGTGGCCGCGGGCGTCCGGCAGCGTCCTCACCCGCGCCTGGCCTCGGCGACGAACCGCCGCAGCTTGTCGGGGTCCTTGCGGCCGGGCCGCGACTCGACGCCGGAGTTGACGTCGACGGCGTAGGGCCGGACGATCTCGACCGCCCGCGCCACGTTGTCCGGGGTGAGGCCGCCGGAGAGAATCACCGGCTTGCGGGCCTCGGGCGCCGCCATCTGGCCGAACATCCCGAGCGCCTTCCACTCGAGCGGCTCGCGCGCCTCGCCCTCGCTCCAGCGCGCCTGGCTGTCGAAGAGGTAGGCGGCGACGACCTTGGAGTAGAGGAGGGCCGAGAAGCGCTCGGTGATCCGGTACTCCGGCAGCCCGTCGATCGTGCCCGCCGGCGGCAGCTTGATGGTCTTGATCACCGGCACGGGGTAGCCCTGGCAGTCCTCCGGCGTCTCGTCACCATGAAACTGTATCGCGCGGAGGCCACAGGCCTCGACAACAGCTTTGACGTGCCCCGCCGGGTGGTCCCAGAACACGCCCACCGGCGTGACGAAGGGCGGTAGCCGCCGGACGATGGTCGCCACCTGCTCCGGCGTCACGAAGCGCGGAGTGTTCTCGACGAAGATGAAGCCGAGGGCGTCGGCGCCGGCCTTGACCGCCAGGCGGGCGTCCTCGAGGCTGGTGATGCCGCAGACCTTGACGCGGGTCACGCCAGCCTCAGCTCGCGGACCTTGGCCGCCACGTCGACGGCGCGCACCAGGCCCTCGCCCACCAGCACGGCGTGGGCGCCGGCCGCGGCCACGCGGCGGACGTCGGCGCCGGTGAAGAACCCGCTCTCGCTGACCACGATCGGCCCGGGCGGGATCCGCGGCAGCAGCGCCAGCGTCGTCTCGATGCGCGTCTCGAAGCTCGCGAGATCCCGGTTGTTGATGCCGATGAGCCGGCTCCCGGCGGCCAGGGCGACGTCCAGCTCCGGCTCCGTGTGGCACTCCACGAGCGCGGCCAGGCCGAGCCCCTTGGCGGCGGCGGCGAGATCGCGCAGCTGCGCCGGCTCCAGGATGGCGGCGATCAGGAGGACGGCGTCGGCGCCGGCCGCGCGCGCCTCCCAGAGCTGGTACTCGTCGATCGTGAAGTCCTTCCTCAAGATCGGCACGTCGACGGCCGCCCGGACCGTGCTCAGTATCTCGAGGCTGCCCTGGAAGTACTTCGCGTCGGTGAGGACGGAGACGGCGTCGGCGCCGTGCGCCGCGTACGTGGAGGCGAGGGCGACCGGATCGAGGTCGGCGGCCAGCACCCCGCGCGAGGGCGACGCCTTCTTGACCTCGGCGATCAGCCGCATCCCGCCCGGCACCGGCGCCAGGGCCCGCTCGAAGTCCCGCGGCGCCGGGAGTGTCTCGCAGAGCGCCTCGAGCGCGGCGCGCGGCCGCTCGGCCTTGAGGCGGGCCACTTCTCCTCGCTTGTGGACGACGATCTCGGCGAGGATCGACATGCCGCCTAGAAGTCGCGCCGCTGGGCCTGCCGCCTGAGCGTGTCCAGCGAGACCGGCGCGAGCTGCTCCAGCACGAGCTCGCGAATGGTGCGCGGCGGCGGCAGGTCGCGCACGACGCGCCCGGCCGCGACCAGGGGCTTCAGCAGCGGATCCCAGGGCCCGCCGCCCGCCGGCTTCGTGCCGGCCGGCAGCACCAGCGTCTCGAGGCTGCCGCGGCGGCGGAAGAGATCCTTGGCGCCCGACCACTTCCCCCGCTTGGCGCTCGGCCGGCCCTCGATCTCCGTGATGTCGAGCGCGAAGCTCACCACGGGCGCGTTCGCGATCGAGGTGCCGACGCCGTACGCGTCGACGACGGGATTGAGGCGCAGGATCTCGTACTCGTCGATGCCGCCCGAGGTGATGATCTTCACGTGGCCGAAGCCGCGCAGGTTCAGCTCCCAGCGGACCTCCTCCACGATCCGGTAGAGGTCGCCGCGACGCGACGAGGGCGTGTCGAGCCGGACGGCGTAGAGGTCGTTGCCGAGCGCCTCGGCGACGCGAATCGCCTCGAACTTCTCGTCCTGCAGCGTGTCGATGAGCGCCACCCGCCGCACCTTGCGGTCCACCACGTCGTGGAAGGCCTTCAGCGCCTCCACCGTGTCGCCGATCATCAGCACGAGGGCGTGCGGGATGGTGCCCATCGGGTCGTCGTCGATCAGCTCCGCCGCCTTCGTCACCGCGACGCCGTCGCAGCCGCCGACGAAGGCGTTGCGCTCGATCATCGGGGCCAGCGCCGGATGCATGCGCCGCGCGCCGAACGAGATGACCGGCCGGTCGCCCGCGGCCTTCTTGCAGCGCGCGGCCTTGGTGGCGATGCCCGAGGCCTGGCAGAGGACGCCGAGCAGCGCCGTCTCGTACTGCGCCCAGTCGACGTAGACGCCCTCCACGACCATGACCGGCTGGTAGGGCGCGAAGATCGTGCCCTCGTCCATCGCCCGCACGTCGACGGGCAGCCCCTCGAGCAGCGCCGCGGCCTCCTCGATCCCCGCCAGCACGCCCCACTCCCAGTCCTCGGGCAGCGCCTTCAGGTACACCTCTGCCTTCACGCACCGACGATCGCCCCGGGCCTTGAGGATCTCGACCGTCCGCTCGAAATAGACGTCGTAGACCTCGCCGCTCTTGATCTCGGCGTCGGACGCTGTGTGGAAGGGTCGTCTGGGAGCCATGGATCAGCCGAAAGTTGCGGTAAATCCTCGCAGAACCGAGCGTTCAAGTCAACGTACGCGCGCGCGTGTCACCCGAAGGGGGTACGATGCCGGCGATGGCGCGGCTGAACGTCGGCGTGCTGGGCCTGAGTCACGACCACGTGTGGGGGAACCTCGCCGCCGTCCAGGCCGGCGAGCACGGACGCCTGGCCGCCGTGGCCGAGCCCGATCCGGAGCTGCGGCGGCGGTTCGAGGGCCTTCACGGCGGCGTCCCGACGCACGATCGCTTCGACGGTCTCCTCGAGCGGCGCGACCTCGACGCCGTCCTCGTCTTCTCCGACAACCGGACCTCCGCCGAGCTGGGCGTCCGCGCGCTGGAGCGTCGGCTGCCCGTGATGATCGAGAAGCCGATGGCGGCCGACCTCGCGGGCGCCCGCGCGCTGCGCGCCGCCGGCGAGCGCGCCGGCGTGCCGCTCATGGTGAACTGGCCGACCGCGTGGCGCCCGGCGCTGCGCCACGGCCTCGGCCTGGCCGCCGACGGCGCCGTCGGCGAGCCGCTGCAGCTCAACCATCGCGGCGGGCACGCGGGCCCGCGCGAGTTCGGCTGCTCGCCACAGTTCTGCGCGTGGCTCTACGACCCGCTCCGGAACGGCGGCGGCGCGCTCGTCGACTACTGCGGCTACGGCGCGGTGCTCTGCCGCCTCGTCCTCGGCCGGCCGCAGGCGGTGACCGCCGTCGCGCCTCCGCCGACCAAGGCCGGGCTCGTCGCCGAGGACCGCGCGATCGCCGTCCTCTCCTATCCGCGCGCGCTCGGGCTGCTGGAGGCGAGCTGGACGCAGATCGGCGGCGAGCCGGCGTTCGCGATGATCGTCTACGGCGAGCGGGGGACGCTGATCGTGCACCAGCCGCGTCCCACGCGCGAGGGCGAGCGCGTCGGTCCGGGGCGCGTGCAGGTGCTCACGCCGGACGGGAGCCGCGTCGTCGACCCGCCGCCGCTGCCAGCCGACGAGCGCGACGGACCGACGCACTTCCTGACGCGCCTCGGCGCCGGAGGCGAGGTCACACCGTTCTGCGCCGCCGACGTCGGCTGCGACGTCCAGGAGGTCATCGCCGCCGCCCAGCACTCCAGCGCCACCGGCCGCCGCGTCGAACTCGACTGACATGGGGGCCCCGACATGGCCCCCAAGCCCCCCACGTTCGGCGCGCCCCGGGAAACCCGTGGCGCGCGCTCGTTCGACA
>DASUPA010000475.1:0-2614 GCA_036276335.1 Candidatus Methylomirabilota bacterium
GAGCTGCTCGAGCGCGAGAACCTGATCGCGCGGCGGCACGGGCTGGGCACGTTCGTGGCCGCGCCGTCCATCGACTACGACATCCTCCAGCTCCGCCGCTTCGCGGGGGATCTCTCCGCGCAGGGCGAGCACGTCACGACGCGCGTGCTGGGCAGCCGGCTGGCGCCGGCCGATCGCCGCGTCACCGACGCGCTGGCGCTGCGCCCGCGCGGGCGCGTCGTCGTCATCGAGCGCCTGCGGCTGGTCGAGGGCCACCCGATGAGCCTGCAGCGCTCCTTCCTGCCGCCGGCGCTGGGCGAGCCGGTGCTGGAGGCGGATCTGCGAGTGACACCGCTCATCCAGGTGCTCGAGTTCAAGCTGGGCATCACCATCGAGCGCGCGCGCGAGACCGTGTCGGCGGTCCGGCTCGGCCGGCGCGAGGCGCGCGAGCTGGGCTGCCTGGCGGGCATGCCGGCGTTCGAGTCCGAGCGCGTGTCCTACGACGCCGCCGGCGGCCCGGTGGTCTTCGATCGTGTCTACATCCCGGGCGATCGGTTCCGCATCACCCGGGAACTCCACTACGACCCGTCCGAGCGAGGAGCGACCTCATGAAGATCGTGGTAGCCGTCAAGCAGGTGCCGGACACCGCCACCCAGGTGAAGATCTCGGGCGGCGATCCGAAGGCCATCGACACGGCCGGCATCACCTGGATCGTGTCGCCGTACGACGAGTTCGCCGTCGAGGAAGCGCTGCGCATCAAGGAGAAGCGGAGCCAGGGCGAGGTCGTTGCCGTCTCGCTGGGCCCCGATCGCGTGAAGGAGGCGCTGCGCTCGGCGCTCGCCATGGGCTGCGACCGCGCGGTCCACGTCAACGATCCGGCACTGGCGAGCGCCGACACCCTGCTGACGGCGCAGGCGCTGGCGGCCGTCGTCAAGCAGGAGCAGCCGGCGCTCGTCATCTGCGGGCGGCAGGCCATCGACGACGACATGGGCGCGGTGGCCGCACAGGTCGCGGAGCTGCTCGGCTGGCCGTGCGCCTCCTGGATCATGGAAGAGACCGTGGACGCCGACGCCAAGACGATCCGCGTCGGCCGCCAGGTCGAGGGCGGGCTCGAGATCTTCGACCTCCCGCTGCCGGCGGTCGTCTCCGCGCAGAAGGGCCTGAACGAGCCGCGGTATCCGACGCTGAAGGGGATCATGGGCGCCAAGAAGAAGGAGATCAAGGACGTGAAGGCCGCGGACCTCGGCGTCACGCCGGGGGCGCCGCAGCTCGCGGTGAAGACGCTGGAGGCGCTGCCGGCGCGCCCGCCGGGGCGCATCATCCAGGGCGACGTCAAGGATGCGGTGAAGGAGCTCGTCCGCGCGCTGCGCGAGGAAGCGAAGGCGATCTGACATGGCGAACGCGTTCTGGTGCATCGTCGAGGACGACCGCAAGGGAGCGCCGAAGAAGGTCATGGCCGAGGTGATCGGCGAGGCGGCGCGGCTGTCGGGCGGCGACGTCGAGGCGGTCTGGCTCACCGACACGGCGAGCGACGAGGGCCTCGGGCAGCTCGCCGGGTGGGGCGCCACGAAGGTCTGGCTGCTCGAGAATGCCGCCTTCGCGCCGTACCGGGGCGAGGTGTGGACGCCGGTGGTGGCCGAGCTCGTCGCGCAGCACGCGCCGAGGGCCGTCTTCGCACCGGTGACGAGCAAGATGCGCGAGTTCGCGGCGCGGCTGGCGGCCCGGCTCGGCGCCGGGCTCTCCGCCGACTCCGTCGGTATGACGATGGACGGCGACCAGCTCGTGGCCACGCGGCCGGTGTACGCCGGCAAGCTGCTCGCGAAGATGACGTGGGCGAAGACGCCGTGGATCGCCACGCTGCGTCCGAACGTCTTCAAGCCCGCGGACGCCCAGGCGGGCAAGACGCCGCAGGTCGAGAAGCCCGCCGTCACCATCCCGAGCGCCGCCATGAAGCTGGTGGAGCGGCGGGAAGAGACGTCGACCGGGCTGCCCGAGCTGACGGAGGCCGAGACGGTCATCTCCGGCGGCCGCGGCATGAAGGGCCCCGAGAACTACGTGATCCTCGAGAACATGGCGCAGGTCATCGGCGCCGCCGTCGGCGCGTCACGGGCCGCGGTGGACGCGGGCTGGCGGCCGCACCGGTTCCAGATCGGCCAGACGGGCCGGACGATCTCGCCGAAGCTCTATCTCGGCTTCGGCGTCTCCGGCGCCATCCAGCACCTGGCCGGCATGCGCACCTCGAAGGTCATCGTCGCCGTCAACAAGGATCCGGACGCGCCGATCTTCAAGATCGCCGACTACGGCATCGTGGGGGACCTCTTCGAGGTCGTGCCCGCCCTGACCGAAGAGTTCAAGAAACTGCTGGAGAAATGACACCGCCATGCGGTTCGAGCTGACCGACGAGCAGCAGATGATCCAGACGATGGCGCGCGAGTTCGCGCAGGAGCACATCGCGCCCATCGCCTCGGAGATCGACCGCGACGCCCGCTTCCCGCACGAGACGGTCAAGCGCATGGGCGAGCTGGGGCTGCTCGGCATCATGGTCCCCGAGGCGTGGGGCGGCAGCGGCGCCGACACCGTCTCGTACGTGGTGGCGCTGGAGGAGATCGCCAAGGCGTGCGCCTCGCACGCCGTC
>DASUPA010000476.1:0-11063 GCA_036276335.1 Candidatus Methylomirabilota bacterium
CGGAGGCGTGGGCCGCCTCCAGCGTCAGCCCCTGCTGCTGCTCGATTCGCCGGGCCCGCGCGTGCTCGGGAGCGATCACGCGGGCGCGAACGGCGTGCTGGACATCCCGGAGGATCACCGTCGAGGCACGCCCGACGAGCACCACGTTGTCCCGCGCGGCCATCTCGAGGACGGTCGCCTCGGCGTAGGTCGCGTAGCGCTGCTGGCTCTCACGAAAACGGTCCCAGAGCGTCGGCTTCTCCTCCGTGGCGTGCCGGAGCTCGCTCACACCCTCGCCGAACGACTCGGCGGCCTTCGTGATGATCTCCCGATCGGCGAACTCCCACCCCAGCGCCGCCGCCAGCACCCGCCCGAGCTCCGTCCCCTGGCTTCCCACGGTCTCGGATATCGCCACGATGCTCGTCGCCCACCTCCTGGTCAACGCACGAACGCTCCCGCAGGCCAGCCACCTGGCCGACGAGAGCGTCGCCTACGGCATCCGCGAGCCCGTCCACGTATCATGCGGCATCCCTCGCCGCTCGGACGTTCCGCCCAGGACTCGAGCAGAGTCATCTAAGCGCGCTCGGAGCGCATCGTCAAGCGCCGGCTCGGGGCTCGGGTCGAGGTCCGAACGGCTTCGGCGCGCGGTCGCCTCATCGCCTCAACAGATACGGCACGTCCGTCACCACGACGTTGCGCCGGAACAGCAGGGCGCCCTTGATCAGCAGCGCCGTCTGGTTGTGCAGGATCTGCTGCCACCAGCGCGCGGGGACGAACTCGGGGAGGATGATGGTGACGATGCGGTCGGGGTCGCGGGCCTGGAGCCGATCGATGTAGTCGATCAGCGGGCCGAGCAGCGAGCGGTATGGAGAGGTCAGGACGACCAGAGGCAGTCCCATGCCCCAGCGGCCCCAGCGCTCCTCCAGCCGGCGCGTGCGCTCGGGGTCGATCTCGACGTACACGGCCTTGGCGTTGTCCGACAGCGACTGCGCGTACCGCACCGCCCGGAGGACGCCGCGGTGCAGGTCACCGACCAGCACCAGGACCGTGTTCTGGACCGGCGGCAGCTGGTCGATGTCCTCGAGAGAGAGCTGGAGGGCGACGTCGTCGTAGTGGCGGTGGACGACGACGAAGACGGCGACGAGCGTCGGGATGAGCAGGACGACGATCCAGGCGCCGTGGGAGAACTTCGTGGCGGCGATCGTCAGCATCACGATGCCGGTGACAACCGCGCCGATCCCGCTGATCCAGACGCGCCACCACCAGCCCGCCTCGCGCAGCACGAGCCATCGCCGGACCATGCCGGACTGGGACAGCGTGAAGGAGATGAAGACCCCGACCGCGTAGAGCGGGATCAGCGCGTGAGTCTCCCCCTGGAACACGACCAGCAGCAGGATCGCGAACCCGGCGAGGATGATGATGCCGTTGGAGAACACGAGCCGGTCGCCCTGGTTGGCGAACTGCCGCGGGATGAAGCGGTCACTCGCCAGGAAGAAGGCCAGGCGCGGGAAGTCGGCGAACGACGTGTTCGCCGCCAGCAGCAGGATCAGCGTCGTGGCCAGCTGGACCTCGAGATAGAGCAGGCCGGAGCCGTAGAGGTGACGCGCGAGCTGCGAGACGACGGTCTCCCCTTCCCTGGGGATCACGCCGAGCCGGTAGGCCAGGAACGTGATGCCGAGGAAGAGCGAGATCGAGATGACGCCGAGCCACAGCATCACCGTCCGGGCATTCTCCGCCTCCGGCGGCCTGAATGCGGGAACGCCATCCGAGACGGCCTCGATCCCGGTCAGGGCCGTGCAGCCGGACGCGAACGCCCGGAGCAGCAGCACGATGCTCAGGGACTCCACCACGCCGGGAACCGTCGCGTAGGAGACGGGCGGCACGTCGCCGGTGAGCGTCGACGCCACGCCGTAGACGACGAGCGCCAGCATGCTGACGACGAACAGGTAGGTCGGGGCCGCGAACAGCCGGCCGGACTCCCGGATACCGCGCAGGTTGCCGAGGGCGATGAGCACGATGGCGGCGATGCCGATCGGGACGCGATACGGGAACAGCGCCGGCATGGCCGACGTGATGGCCGCCACGCCGGCCGCCACGCTGACGGCGACGGTCAGCGTGTAGTCGATGAGCAGCGAGGCGCCGGCGACGAGGCCCGGGAAGACGCCGAGGTTCTCCTTCGCGACGATGTAGGCGCCGCCGCCCCTCGGGTATGCTCGGATCGTCTGCCGGTACGACGTGACGACAACCGCGATGAGGACGGCGATCGCGACGCCGATCGGCATGGAGTACGCGAGGAAGGCCGTGCCGGCGAGGATCAGCACGAGCAGGATCTCCTCGGTCGCGTAGGCCACCGACGACAGCGGATCCGAGGCGAACACGGCGAGGCCGACCGTCCTGCCGAGCCGCTCGTGCCGCGCCTGCGCCAGCGGCATGGGCGGGCCGACGAGCCAGCGCTTCAGCAGGGCCATGCGCATACCAGCGCACTCTACGCAGCTTTCCGCCGCACACGGCCGGAACACCCGCATTTTTTACGGAGTTTTTACGCTCCGCGCGGCGACGCGCGTCCCGTGCGGCGGCCAGGCGACCGTTCGCATCGCCCGGCCCCGGAGCGCTACACTTCAGTCGTGCCAGCCCCGGCAGTCGCGGCGCTCTCGTGGTTCCCGGCGGAGTACGCGCGGGCCGTCGCCGCGACCGCGGCCGCCACCGCCGTCGCCTGGCTGATGTTCCCGCTGGTCGACGCGCCGACGCTCATCCTGCCGTATCTCGTCGGGACCGTCGCCGTCGCCGCGCGCGCGGGGCGCGGCGCCTCCGTCTTCGCCTCGCTCCTGAGCGTCGCCGCGTTCGACTTCTTCTTCCTTCCGCCGTACTTCACCTTCGGCGTGGCCGAGATCCATCACGTGCTGACGTTCGCGGTCATGCTCGGCGTGGCGCTCGTGATCAGCGGGCTGACCGTGCGCACGCGCCGGCAGGCGCAGGCGGCCGAGGACCGCGAGCGGCAGACGGTGGCGCTGTACGCGATGAGCCGGGAGCTGGCCCAGGCCACCGGGGCCGCGGAGCTGGCGGCCGTCGCGTCCCGTCACATCGGCGAGGGCTTCGACGTCGAGGTGGAGATCCTGCCGTCGGACAGGACGGACCCCGAGCGGTCCAGCGTGGTGCTGCCGCTGCTGGGGCACAAGGGGCCGATCGGCAGCGTGCGCGTCCGGCCGCGGCGGCGCGCCGCGCTCGCCTCACCCGAGCGCCGGCGGCAGCTCGAGATGTTCGTGAACCAGGCGGCGCTGGCGCTCGAGCGGGCGCGGCTGGCCGCCGAGGCGGAGGACGCGCGCATCCGGGCGGAGACCGAGCGGCTCCGCAACGCCCTCCTGACCTCGGTCTCTCACGATCTGCGAACGCCGCTCGCCGCCATCACGGGCGCGGCCACGACCATGCTGGACGCGGGCGCCAGGCTGGACGCATCGGTCAGGCGGGAGCTCCTGGAGTCGATTCGTGACGAGGCGGACCGGCTCAACCGGCTCGTGCAGAACCTGCTCGAGATGACGCGGCTCGAATCGGGCGCCCTGCAGCTGCGCCGCGACTGGCATCCGCTCGAGGAGGTCGTCGGCGCCGCGCTCGGCCGGCTCGCCGCGCGCATCGGCCGGCGTCAGGTCGTCGTCACGATCCCGCCCGAGCTGCCGCTGGTGCCCATCGACGATGTCCTCGTCGAGCAGGTGCTCCTGAACCTCGTGGAGAACGCGCTCAAGTACAGCGCCGAGGGCCGGCCGATCCGGATCCTGGCGACGGCGACGGACGCGCAGGTGACGGTGGAGGTCGCGGACGCGGGCACCGGGCTCCCGCAAGGTCACGAAGAGCTCGTGTTCGAGAAGTTCACGCGCGCCGCCGCCGACGGTCCGGGAGCCGGGCTCGGGCTCGCGATCTGCCGGGGAATCGTCGAGGCGCACGGCGGCCACATCTGGGCGCAGAACCTCCCCGAGGGTGGTGCGGCGTTCCTCTTCACGCTGCCGCTGGCCGACGGCGCGCCGGCCTCGGTCCCGGCCGATGCCTGAGCCCGTCGTCGTGCTCATCGAGGACGAGCCGCAGATCCGGCGGTTCCTGCGCGCCACGCTCACCGGCGAGGGATACCGGCTCTTCGAGGCGCCGACCGCCGGCGCGGGCGTGATCGAGATCGGCTCGCGTCAGCCCGACGCCGTCGTCCTCGATCTCGTGCTGCCCGACATGGACGGGCTCGAGGTGATCCGGCGAGTCCGGCAGTGGAGCGGCGTGCCGATCATCGTGCTCTCGGCACGCGGCCAGGAGCGCGACAAGGTCTGCGCGCTCGACGCAGGCGCCGACGACTACGTCAGCAAGCCGTTCAGCTCGGGCGAGCTGCTGGCACGGCTCCGGGTCGCGCTTCGCCACGCCGCCGGAGCGTCGCAGCCGGAGAACGCCGTGTTCAAGCTCGGCGGCCTCCACGTCGACCTGCTCCGGCGCAACGTGATGCTCGACGGCAGGGAGGTGCGGTTGACGCCGACGGAGTACAAGCTGCTCACCACGCTGATCCGCTACGCGGGACGGGTCGTCACCCACCAGCAGCTGCTCCGGGAGGTCTGGGGACCGAACCACGACAGCATGGCGCACTACGTCCGCGTCTACATGGGGCACCTGCGCCACAAGATCGAGGCCGAGCCGGCGCGCCCGCGCTATCTGCTGACGGAGCCGGGCGTCGGCTACCGGCTCGCCGATGGCTGACGCGGCAGCCCCTCGACGCCGCGCTCGCTAGGCCAGGCGCTCGCTGCGGATCACGTCGAGCGGATGATCGATCAGCGCCTCCACGCGCTCGACGAAGCGCACCGTGTGCGGCAAGCCGGCGTGATGCTCGAAGGCCGCCTCGTCTCGCCAGCGCGAGTGGATGTAGAAGAGTTCCGGGTCGCGGATGGAGCGAAACGCGTGAATGCCGAGGCAGCCCGGCTCCTCGCGTGTGAGAGCGACGACGTCACGCAGCGCCTCCGCCACGGCGGGGCCGGCGCCGGGACGCGCGTGAAACCGCGCGAAGATGAACAGCTCCATGCCGCTCACGCGGACCTCGCGCCCGCGGCCACGACGACCTCGGCGGGCCCGACGAATCCGGCGGGTCCGTCGAAGGTCCTGAGCGTCCCGGCCACCTCGGCCCATGCGGCCGCTCGCACGGCCTCCGGGCGGTCGCTGACCACCGCCCGGTAGGCGCCGAACGCCTCCTGGATCATCGTCAGCGCCTGCGCGGCGGACGGCATCCGCAGCGGTACCGCGACGATGCGCTGCTCGACGCCCGCGAAGCCGGAGCCGGCGAGCAGGCGCTCGAGGACCCCGGGAGCGCCGAGCGCGAAGATCCCCGGTTGCCCCGGAGCCGGCGGCGCCTTGCCGGCGTGGCGCAGCAGGATCTGCATGGGCGCCGCCATGAACGGATTGGCGGCCGGCGTCGTGAACACGACGACGGCGAGCTTGCCGCCGGGCCGCAGCGCCCGCCGGACGGCGAGCAGCGCCTTCGCCGGGTCGCCGAACAGCATCAGGCCAAGACGACAGATGGCCGCGTCGAAGCTCCCGGCAGTGAGCGCCAGGTCCTCGGCGGCGCCGGCCAGCGTGATGACGTTGGCGAGGCCGGCGGCGCGGGCGTTCTCCCGCACGTGGTGGAGCATCGTGTCGGCGATGTCGGTGGCGACGACCTGGCCGCGTGCGCCCGCCCGCTGCGCAGCGCGCAGCGTCTGGCTCCCGGCCCCGCAGGCGAGGTCGAGGACTCGGGCACCGGCCGCGACGCCGGACATGGCGAGCATCGCGTCGGTGGCCGGCTCCATCCAGTCGGCGATGGTCGCTTCCCAGCGTGCCCAGCCCGGAGCGGCGCCTTCCCACTGTGTCCGGGTGTCCGCGGTGCTCATGATGTCCTCCCCCGCCTCGCCGCGTCGCGGCCTCCGCGATGGCTGCGGTCGCGTTGCGAGGCACGGTCCGGTGCGAGACACTTTCAGGTGCTGTCGTGCGGTCTCGAGAATCCCAGCAGAGAAAGGCGGAACGGGACATGACGGCGCACGAGCATCCGGGTGAACCCGGCCTGCCTGCCGACCTGTCGAAGCTCATCCGGGGTGAACCCGCGACGGATCGTGCGTCCGTGCCCCTCGTGGAAGAGCGGGTGGCGCGAGATCCGGCCGAGCAGGTCGACGGCGGCGCAGGGAAACCAGTGCCGGTGCACGTCGGCCACGACGACGCCACGGGTGGCGAGCCGCCGCCAGTCGGCCAGCAGCCTCGCGGCCTCGGCGAGACCGAAGTAGTGGAGCAGCATCGAGGACACCACGACGTCGAAGCTGCGCTCGGCGAACGGCAGCCGCGTGGCGTCCGCGCGGAGGACACGGATCTCGGGCCACGGCCGGCAGGCGGCCGCGGCATGCGCGGCGACGACCGGGTCCTGATCGACCGCGGTGATCCGCAGGCTGACGGCGTGGCGGCGCGCCCAGGCGGCGACGGCGCGGGCGACGTCGGCGGCACCGCAGCCGACGTCCAGGAGCCGCACTGGTCCGCGCGGACGGGGACGCAGCAGCCGCGAGACCGGACGCAGGATGCTGCGCGCGCCGCCGAAGTACCGGTTGGCGATCCGCAGGCTGTCGAGCGACCGGAGGGTCTCGTCGTCGGGGCCGCCGAAGGAGTGCGGCCGCTCGGCGGGATCGAGCCGGGGCACCCTCGCTCGTGCTCTCATGCGCCGTCCTCCACGTCGCGTCGCAGGCGATGCGTCCAGATCGTCGTCAACCCGAGCGCGGGCAACGGGCGCGGCGTTCGTCTCGGCCGCCGCCTCGCGCGCCGGCTGCGCGCCGAGCAGTACGACGTGCGCGTGGTCAGCGCCGCCGACCTGCCCGCCGCCCGCGAGCAACTCGCCCGGTCGGGACGAGACCTCGAATGCCTGATCGGGATCGGCGGCGACGCCACGCTCAGCGCCACCGCGGCCGTCGCGATGGAGCTCCAGGTGCCGCTGCTGCCCGTGCCCGCCGGGTTCGGCAATATCTTCGCGCAGAATCTCGGCTACCGCGCGGCGCTTCCATCCGTGCTCGAGCTGCTCCGCCAGGGCACCGTGGCGCGGATCGACGCCGGACGCGCGGGCCCCTCGCTGTTCCTCGCCAACAGCGCCTTCGGCTTCACGGAGGAGGTGAAGACCGTCGTCGAGCTCGCGGCGCTGCCGCGGCGCCGGCTGCCGCGCTACGTCCGGTACTGGCGTGCGGCGGCGCACTCGATCGTGCGGGCGCCGCTGCCCGCGCTCGGCGTGGAGGCGGACGGCGCGCGCCTCGTGGAGGGTGCCGTGATGGTGGTGGTGGCGAACGTGCCGACGTACCGGGGCTTCCTGTCCCTCACGCCGGCGGCGAGCCCGTTCGACGGCCTCCTCGACGTCTTCGCGGTGCCACCGATGCCCAAGACGCGGCTCGTCGCGCTCCTGCTCGCCTTTCTCCTCCACGTGCCCGGGCGCTGGCGCCAGGTCCGCTGCGCCCGCGCCGCCCGTATCCGGGTGACGAGCCCCGGCCAGGAGCCGTGCGACGTGCGCGCGCTGCCGGGCGCCGTCCCTCTGCTGCTGGATCCTCCCGCCGCGAGCGACGCCGCGCGTCTGCGGCTCGCGAGCTGAGCGCCGGCCTACGTCCCCGCCGTGCGGATGGCCGCGAGGAACCGCTCGCCGAACTCGGCCGCCTTCCACTCGCCCACTCCCTTGACCTCCCGGAAGGCGGCCGGCGTGCGCGGGCGCAGGCGCGCCATCTCGCGCAGCGACGCGTCGCTGAAGATCAGATACGGCGGCACGCGGCGCTCGTCGGCCAGCCGCCGTCGCAGCGCGCGCAGCGTCTCGAACAGCACCCGGTCGTAGGCGGTGGGGTCGCCGGCGGCCGGCTCGGCCGGACGCTCGCCGTTGACTCGATCGCGCGAGTCTGCGGCCGTCGCGCGCACCGCGCCCGCGCTCGTCAGGGCGGGCGCCTGGCCCTCGCCGCGCAGCGCCGCCCGCCCCTGCTCGGTCAGCGTGACCGTCGGGTACTCGTCGTCGGTGCGCGCCAGGAGACCGTGGGCGAGCAGCTGGTCGATCCAGGCGCGCACCTGCGCCTTCTTCTCACCGCGGAGGGCGCCGTACGTCGCCAGGCGATCGTGGCCCAGCTGGCCGATGCGGCCGGTGGCCGCGCCGGCGAGCACGTCGGCGACGTGCGTGGCGCCGAAGCGGCCGCGCAGCTCGGCGACCGCCTCCATGATCCGCGCCGCGACGCCCGCCGTGTCGCCGCCCTGCACCGTCTCGCCGAGGCAGACGTCGCACGCGCCGCAGTTGTCGCGGTCGTAGGGCTGGCCGAAGTACGTCACGAGCGCGCGATGGCGGCACACGGCCTGCTGGCAGAACGCGTACATCTCGCCCAGCTTGCGCAGGGCGCCGGGCGGTGGCTCGGCGCCGTCGGGCGCCATGACCGACTTCCAGAGGCCGTAGTCGCCGCCGCTCACCAGCAGCAGGCACTCCGCCTCGAGCCCATCGCGGCCCGCGCGGCCGGCCTCCTGCTGGTAGTGCTCCAGCGACTTCGGCATCCCGGTGTGGATGACGTACCGCACGTTCGAGCGGTCGATGCCCATCCCGAACGCGACGGTGGCGACCACGATGTCGACCCGCTCGTTGACGAACGCCTCCTGGTTTGCGCGCCGCTCGTCGTCCGCGAGCCCGGCGTGATACCGCAGCGCGCGGACGCCGCGCCGCGTGAGCGCCGCCGTCAGCTCGTCCACCTCGCTGCGGCGGATGCAGTACACGATCCCCGCCTGGTCCCGGTGCCGGGTGATGGCGGCGGTGACCTGCGCGAGGCGGTCCGTGCGCGGGCGTACGCGATAGATCAGGTTCGGCCGGTCGAAGGAGCCGACGAGCACGCGCGGGTCCTTCAGCCGCAGCTCGGCGACGATGTCGCTCCGCACCTGCGGCGTGGCGGTGGCCGTGTAGGCGTGGACGGCCACGCCGGGAACGATCTCGCGCAGCGCGCGGAGCTGGCGATACTCCGGCCGGAAGTCGTGGCCCCACTGGCTGATGCAGTGCGCCTCGTCGACCGCGAAGAACGCCGGCGAGGCGCGCTGGAGACGCTCGAGGAAGCCGTCCATCACGAGGCGCTCGGGCGCCACGTAGAGCAGCTGCACGCCGCCGCCCGCCACCGCGCGCATCACCGCCGCGCGCTCCGCCGGCGCCTGGCTGCTGTTGAGCGCGGCCGCCGGCACGCCGGCCTGGCGCAGGCCGTCGACCTGGTCCTTCATGAGCGCGATCAGCGGCGAGACGACGACGGCCAGGCGGCGCAGGTGCGCGGCCGGCGCCTGGTAGCAGAGCGACTTGCCGCCGCCCGTCGGCAGGACGACGAGCGAGTCGCGGCCCTCGAGCACGCAGCCGATGGCCTCGTCCTGCAGCGGAAGGAAGCGGTCGTAACCCCAGATGCGCCGGACCGTCTCGTGCAGGAACTCAGTCTGGATGATGCGGCGATCATAGCCGACGCCCCGCACGCCGCCTAGTGTGGAAACGTTCGGACGCTACATGGCGAGGCGGAGCTGCTCGGGCGGACGTGCGGGCTCGAGCGGGCGCGCACGGCGGTCGGCGATGCCGAGCCGGCGCGCGAGCGCGGCGACCTCGTCCCGGAGGGGCGCGGTCACCGCCCGGCCCGGGTACGGCGTGCGGTAGAACGCCAGGTAGCGCGGGAGCAGCGCGGGCCAGTCGCGCGCCAGGTGCTCGAGGAAGTACTCGCGCGTCCCGGGCTGGAGGTAGAGGACGTTGCACCAGACGCTCGTGGCGCCGGCGTCGCGCGCCGCGCGCACCACGTCGGCGAGCAGCTCCGGCCGGTCCGAGAGGCCCGGCAGGATGGGCGCGATGCCGACGGCCGCGTCGATGCCGGCGTCGATGAGCGTGCGGAGCGCCCGCAGGCGCTGCCGGGGCGGTGCCGTCCCCGGCTCGGTGCGGCGCCAGATCTCCGCGTCGAGGGTCGGGATCGAGAACGTGACGTCGACCTCCGCCCGCGGCGCCGCCCGCCGCAGCACGTCGACGTCGCGCACGACCAGCGGTCCGCGCGTGATCAGGCTGAACGGGCTCCGCGCGTCAGCGAACGCCTCGAGGCAGGCGCGCGTGATGCGGTAGCGCCCCTCGGCCGGCTGGTACGGATCCGTGGCCGCGCCGATGGCGACGACCTCGCGCTTCCAGGACCGGCTGGCCAGCTCCCGGCGCAGGACGTCGGCCACGTTCACCTTCACGCGGACGGATGCGCCGTACCCCTCGCCCGACGGGCGGTCCGCCCGCCGCTCGAATCCGCGGACGTAGCAGAAGGTGCAGCGGTGGGCGCAGCCCGTGTACGGGTTCAGCGACCACCTGAACGGCATGTTGCTGACGCGATTGAGCGCCGTCCGGCACGGCTCCTCGCGGTACGCCACGCGCATACCGGGCCAGTATACCGGCGGCGCCGCCCTCACGCAGCGGCGGACAGATCGGCGGGCGGCGCCGGCGCCGTCGCCCGGGGCCGCCGCGTGAGCGCCTTCCAGCCGGCGCCGAGCGGCACCAGGGCGGCGATCAGGAGTGCCGTCGCCGCCCAGTAGAGCGGCCACGACGCGAGCGCGAGACCGAGCGTCCGCTGCCCGAGCGTCACGACGAGGACGTGATGGGCCAGATAGAGGAAGAGCGCCGCCCGCCCCAGGACGACGAGCGGGCGCAGCGGCTGCCGGCGCCGCTCGACGACGAAGAAGCACGCGGCGACCGTGGCGAAGACCCACGCGAGCACCCACGCCGTCGTGGGACCCCGCGGGACCCAGTGGTTCGTGATGAGCAGGTCGCTCGCGAACCCGAGGCGCGGCGCGACCGGCAACCACCATTCATGGGCCTGGGCACCGGCCGCCATGACGACCGCCGCCAGTCCGAGGCGCGCGTGGAAGGCTGCCCGCGCCGTGTCGTCGCGCAGGTCCCGCGCGGCCGCGCCGAGCGCCAGCCCCAGGCACACCAGCCCGAGCCACGGCCATAGCGGGAAGTCGAAGAACGCCACCAGGCCGACGAGCGGGTGCGCGCTCACCCAGGCCGCGACCGGCTCGAAGAGGAGGACGAACGACGCGTAGAGGCCGACGCCGGCGGCGGC
>DASUPA010000477.1:0-5346 GCA_036276335.1 Candidatus Methylomirabilota bacterium
GAGGACGGCGGCTGGGGCTCGTTCGACGCCGACAACGACCGCCTCTACCTCAACAACATTCCCTTCGCCGACCACGGGGCGCTGCTGGATCCCTCGACCGAGGATCTCACCGGCCGCGGCCTCGAGCTGCTGGGCACGCTCGGCTACCCGCGCGAGCTCGAGGCGGTCGAGCGCGCGGTTCACTTCATCCGCCGCACCCAGCGCCACGACGGCCCGTGGTGGGGCCGGTGGGGGGTCAACTACATCTACGGGACCTGGTCGGTGCTGCGCGGGCTCGGCGCGATCGGCGTCGACCCGCGGCACGAGTACGTGCAGCGGGCGGTTCGCTGGCTGCAGCGCCACCAGAACCCGGACGGTGGCTGGGGCGAGACGTGCGATTCGTACATCCGGCCGGAGCTCGCGGGCGCCGGCGTCTCGGGACCGAGCCAGACCGCGTGGGCGCTCCTGGGCCTCCTCGCCGCGGGCGTGACGAGCGAGCCGGCGGTCGAGCGTGGCGTCCAGTACCTCCTCGCCACCCAGCGCGCGGACGGCGGCTGGGACGATCCGCTGTGGAACGGCACCGGCTTCCCGCGCGTCTTCTATTTGAAATACCATCTGTACGCGACGTATTTCCCGCTCTGGGCCCTCGGCGTGTACCGGCGCGCGCGCAGGAAATGACGGGGTCCTCGGCGCCGGCACTCCTCCGACCGTTCGATCTCCTCGGCGGCTGGGCGATCTGGCTCGTGGTCTCGCTGGGCCGCTTCGGCACCTTCCTCGCCGAGGCGCTGGCGACGATGGTCACCCCGCCGCTGAAGTTCTGGGCGTTCGTCGATCGCATCAACTTCATCGGCTTTCGCTCGCTCCTGATCATTCTCCTCACCGGCGCCTTCACCGGCATGGTGCTCGGCTTGCAGATCTTCCTGGTGCTGTCGCGGTTCGGCTCCGAGGCGTTCCTGGGCCCGGCGGTGGCGCTGTCGCTGATTCGCGAGCTGGGTCCGGTGCTCGCGGCGCTCATGGTCACCGGCCGCGCGGGCTCCGCGCTGACGGCCGAGATCGGGATCATGCGCATCACCGAGCAGATCGACGCCCTGACCGTCATGGCGATCAGCCCGATGCGCTACCTGGTGGCCCCGTCGATCTTCGCGGGCATCCTCACCTTTCCGCTCATGACGGCGATGTTCGACGTCGTGGGCATCTTCGGCGGCTACCTCGTGGGCGTCGAGCTCCTGGGGCTGTCGGCCGGCACCTACTTCGGCGAGATGCAGACCTTCGTCGACCTCGACGACGTCCTGCTGGGCTTCTGGAAATCCATCTCGTTCGGGATCATCGTGACCTGGGTGTGCACGTACAAGGGCTTTCACGCGGGCCACGGCGCCGAGGGCGTCGCCCGCGCCACCACCCAGGCGGTCGTGACGTCGTCGGTGCTGATCCTGGTGTGGGACTATTTCCTCGGGACGGTCCTGCCGTGATCCGCGTCGAGGGCGTCTGGAAGTCGTTCGGCCGCAACGCGGTGCTGCGCGGGCTGGATCTCGAGGTCCCGACGGGCTCCGTCACGATCATCATCGGCCGCAGCGGGGGCGGCAAGTCGGTGTTCCTCAAGCACCTGATCGGGCTCCTGCAGCCCGACGCCGGCCGCATCCTGGTCGACGGGGTGGACATCGCGCACCTGCGCGGCGCCGCCCTCGACAACGTCCGCCGGCGGTACGGCGTGGTCTTCCAGGGCGGCGCGCTGTTCGACTCCATGACCTGCGGCGAGAACGTCGCCTTCCCGCTGCGGGAGAAGCTGCGCCTGCCCCGCACGGAGATCGCCAAGCGCGTGGAGGCCGCACTGGCCCAGGTGGGGCTGGAGGGGGTGGGCCCCAAGAATCCCGCCGAGATCTCCGGCGGCATGCGCAAGCGGGTGGCCATCGCGCGCGCGCTCGTGACCGAGCCGGAGATCGTCTTCTTCGACGAGCCGACCACGGGCCTGGATCCCGTGCTCGTGAACACCATCCACCAGCTGATCGCCGACCTGCACCGGCGCCACCGGTTCACCGCGGTGATGGTCAGCCACGAGATCCCGGAGATCTTCGAGATCGCCGATCTCGTCGCCATGCTGTACGAGGGGCGTATCGTGGAGATGGGATCACCGGCGGCGATCCAGGTCTCCGACAACCGCATCGTGCGGCAGTTCATCCGCGGCGAGCCCGAGGCCGCGCAGTGAGCGAGGGGGGACTCTGATGGAGCGGACGCGCGTCAACGTCGCCGTGGGCCTCTTCCTGGTCCTCGGCATCCTCGCGCTGGGATACCTGTCGATCAAGCTGGGCCGGGTCTCCTTCTTCGGCGGCTCCAGCTATGCCGTGACCGTGGACTTCCCGTCCGTGGGCGGCCTCAAGCCCGGCTCGACGGTGGAGATCGCCGGCGTCGAGATCGGCCGGGTCGAGTCGATCGGGCTCGCCGACTACCAGGCCCGGGTGACCCTGCGCGTGAACGAGGGCGTCCAGCTCCAGGAGGACGCGATCGCCTCGATCAAGACGAAGGGGTTGATCGGCGAGAAATACGTGCGGGTCAGCCCGGGCGGCTCCGACAAGCTCATCCCGCCGGGCGGCAAGATCCGTGAGGTCGAGGCACCCGTGGACTTCGAGGAGCTGCTCTCCAAGTACATCTTCGGCAAGGTCTAGGAGGCGACAGATGACATTCCTCGTCCGCTTGGCCCTCGCGTGCTCGTTGCTCGTGGCTCCCCTGGCGGCGCGCGAGGCGGATGCCGGCGCGCCCACCGACCAGCTGCGGTCGCAGGTCGACCGCGTGCTGAAGCTGCTCGAGGACCCCGCGCTGCAGGCTCCGGACAAGGCGCGGGAGCGGCGCGTGGCCGTGCGCAAGGTGGCCGACGAGATCTTCGACTTCGGCGAGACGGCCCGGCGCGCGCTCGGCCGGCACTGGGCCGCGCGGACGCCCGAGGAGCGGGACGAGTTCGTGAGGCTCTTCGGTGACCTGCTCGAGCGCTCGTACATCTCCAAGATCGAGCTCTACGGCGGCGAGAAGATCCAGTACATCAGCGACCGGATCGACGGGGAGACGGCCCTCGTCCAGAGCAAGCTGCTCACCAAGAACGGCAGCGAGGTGCCGATCGAGTACCGGATGCTGAAGAAGGCCGAGCGCTGGCTCGTCTACGACGTCGTGATCGAAGGCGTCAGCCTCGTGGCGAACTACCGCACGCAGTTCAACAAGATCATCCAGACGTCGTCGTTCCAGGAGCTGGTGAAGAAGCTAAAGACCCGCCAGGAGCAGCTCGGCGTCTCTTCCGCCCAGCGCCAGGGCTAGCCGGCGCCGTGAACGCCATCGTGCTCGCCGCCGGCGTCGCCCGCCGCCTGGCGCCGCTGACCGACAACACGCACAAGGCGCTGCTGCGCCTGGGCGACCGTCCGCTCCTCGCGCGCATGCTGGACGCCCTGGCGGGGGCCGGCATCCGGCGCACGGTCCTCGTCGTCGGCCACTGCGCCGACCAGGTGCGCGCGCTCGCCGGCGAGCGCGTCGGCCGCATGGCCGTGCAGTACGTCCACAACCCCGAGTACACGCGCGGCTCGGTGCTGTCCCTCTACGCCGCGCGCGAGCACCTGCGGGAGCCCGCCCTCGTGATGGACGCCGACGTGCTGTTTCCGCGCGAGCTCCTCCGCCGGCTGCTGGCCGCGCCCGCGCCGAGCGCGCTGCTCCTCGACCGCGGCTTCGCGGACACCGGGGAGGAAGTGAAGCTGTACACGCGGGGCGACCGCGTGATCGCGCTCGGCAAGAAGGTGGTGCCCGACGCCTGGGACGTCGTGGGCGAGGGCGTGGGCTTCTTCAAGTGCGGCGCCGAGGCGGGCCCCCACCTCGTGAAGTACCTCGAGAAGGTCATCGACGAGAGCCGCGGCATGAACGAGTACGAGGACGCGCTGCACCTGCTGGTCGGCTCGCATCACGTCGGCTGGGTCGACGTGACGGGCCTGCCGTGGACCGAGATCGACTTCGCCGAAGATCTGCGCCGCGCCGAGCGGGACGTGCTGCCCCACGTCCTCCGGCTGGACGGCGCGTGATCGCCCAGGCCGCCCTCTACCTCGCCACCGCCGACGATCTCGAGGCCGCGCTCCTGCCCGTGGCCGGCCGCCCGGTCGCCTTCCGCACGCTCGTCACCGCCGTCCGGGCGGGCGCGCGCCGGGTCGGCGTGCCCGGGATCTTTCGCGGCACCAGCGTCGAGGCGGCGATCCTGACGTCGCCGCGCGCCCGCGCGGCCGCCGTCTGGCTCGACGCGGGCACCCTGGAGCCGGCGCCGACGCTGCTGCTGCCGGCGGCGGCGCTGGCGCCGCCGCCGGCCCTGGCCGCGCTCCTGGCGGCGGCCGCTCCCGCCGTGCTCGCCGGCTCGCTCCAGGAGAGCGCGCCGGCCGTCGTCCTCGACGCGGCCACGATGGCCGCCGTGGCGCAGGGTCTCGCCGCCGGCACGCCCCTGGCCGACGAGATCGGCCGCGTCCTCGCGGGGGGCGGGGCGACGGCCGTCGCGCCCGGCGCGTGGTACGTGCGCGTCCGCGACGGATCCAGCGCCCGCGCCGCCGAGGACCGTCTCTTCGCCGGCCTCGGCAGCGCCATCGACACTCGCCTGGACCGCGCCCTGCACCGGCGCCTGTCGCGCCACGTCACGCGGGCCGCGATCGCCGTCGGGCTCACGCCGAACCAGCTGAGCGTGGCGAGCCTCCTGATCGGCCTCGCGGCCGCCTGGTGCTTCTGGAACGCCACGGCGCTCGCTGCCGCCGCCGGCCTCCTCGTCTACGTCGTGGCCGTCGTGCTCGACCACGCCGACGGCGAGGTCGCGCGACTCACCCTGGCCGAGTCGCGCCTCGGCGAGTGGCTCGACATCCTCGTCGACACCGTGGTCCACGCCGCGCTCGTGATCGCGATGGGCATCACGGCGCAGGCGGTGGCCGGCGGCGGCATGGTGCTGGCCGCGACGGGGGCGCTCGGGGTGATCGCCAGCGCGGGCGTCGCGAAGCTGTGGCCCGTGACGAGCGCGGCCGGCGGCCTCGGCGGCGCGCTCGCCAACCTGGGCTCGCGCGACGGCTTCTACGCGATGCTCGTCCTCTTCATCATCGCGCGCGCCCTCGCCCCCGCCGCGCTCCCGCTCCTCATGATCGTCGTCGCCCTCGGCACCCACGCCTACTGGCTCGCCCGCACGCTCTATAGAGCTTCGGAGGGGGCCTCGGTGGCCCCCTCCGAAGCCTCCCCCAGGACTGAGATGCGCGGGCAAAGCCCGCGCTCGAACGGCGGCAAGCTCTAGCACGTCGCGCGCGGTCGCCCGCGCGGCGGCGAGCCCGTGTACGTCGTACCTCGGAGGCGGCCGCGACAGCCCCTCCGATACCCCCC
>DASUPA010000478.1:0-8409 GCA_036276335.1 Candidatus Methylomirabilota bacterium
GGGGCGCGTCCGAGCGCTGGGGGTCTGGGGGCCATGTCGGGGCCCCCAGGACGGCCGTGGGGCGAACCCGAGGCGCGCCACGGCTTGGCCGGGGCGCGTCCGAGCGCTGGGGGTCTGGGGGCCATGTCGGGGCCCCCAGTACAAACGGTGAGCACCACGGCCCGCGCGCTGCCCCTCACCGACGAGCTGCAGCCTCCGTCGCGGGAGTGGGTGCTGTTCGTCCGGCGCCTGGGGCGGCGGCGCACGGCCCTCTTCGGGGCGGTGGTGGTGGCGGTGGTCGTGATGACCGCGCTGGCGGCGCCGTGGGTGTCGCCGTTCGATCCCCTCGAGCAAGACATCGGACAGCGGCTGCGGCCGCCGGGCTGGCAGGACGAGGCGGGTCGCACGCACCCGCTCGGGACCGACCATCTCGGGCGCGACATCTTCGCCCGCGTGGTGCACGGCGCCCAGCCCGCCCTGCTCGTCGGCTTCGCGGCGGTCGCGATCTCCGGCGTGCTGGGCATGATCGCGGGCCTCCTCGCCGGCTACTTCGGCGGGCGCGTCGACGACGTGCTCATGCGCCTGGCCGACATCCAGCTGGCGTTTCCGTTCATCCTGCTGGCGATCGCGGTGATCGGCGTCCTCGGGGCGAGCCTGTTCACCATCATCGCCGTGATCGGGGTGTCGAGCTGGGTGGTCTACGCGCGCATCGTGCGCGGCGCGGCGCTGTCCCTCCGCGAGCGGGAGTTCGTGCAGGCCGCGCAAGCGCTGGGCGGCGGCGACGGCCGGATCCTGGTGCGCCACATCCTGCCCAACGTCTTCACACCGTGGCTCGTGGTCGCCACCCTCGACATGGCGCGCGTGATCGTGATCGAGTCGGCGCTGTCGTTCCTGGGCCTCGGCGTGCAGCCGCCCGCGCCCACGTGGGGGGGCATGCTCGCCGACGGCCGCGTCTACATCTCCACCGCGTGGTGGCTGGCGACGTTCCCGGGCCTCGCGATCCTCGTCACCGTGCTCGGCATCAATCTGTTCGGCGACGGCCTGCGCGACACGCTCGATCCCCGCCTGAAGATCTAGAGCCGCCGGGCGGCGTCGCGCGCGACGCTCCGCCGCCGGCGGCGCAGGAGCAGCACGGTGGCCACCGGCACCGTCACCCACAGCACGCCCGAGCCCACGCCGGCGGCGAGGTTGATCGCGATCACGAGGGCGCCGCCCGCGGCGGCGATCCACAGCAGCGCGGTCGTCGCGCCGGCGAGCGCGCGACGCCAGCCCACCCCGCCGACCAGCGCCGCGAGCGCGGCGCCCGCCGCGTCGAAGCCGACGTCGACGACGCTGGCGGTGCGCGAGGGCTCGGTCGCCTGGTGCAGCTCGTCGAGGCACGCCCAGCCGACGCTGAGGATCAGCGCCGCCCACGCCGCCGCCCGCGGCGAGGCCGCGCGGGCGCGGGTGAGGGTGACGAGCCAGAGGCCGGCGAGCAGCGCGTACTCCACGACGTGCGCCGTCTTGCGCACGAGGCCGTGCAGCGCGTGGATCTGCTCGGGCCCGGCCCACGGCAGGAGCCACTCGAGGAGGGGACGAACGATGCTGCCGGTGTGCTCGGCGCTGAAATCGCCGCCGGAGAACCACATGATCGCCGCCATCCAGACGAGCGGAGGCAGCCAGATGGTGAGGCGGCTCACGCTCCTATGATACAGTCCTGCCGATGCTCGGCGAGATCCTGGACGATCTGCTGATCTCCGCCTCGACGGGCCCGTGCATCACCGCCACTCGCCACTTCCCCGCGCGCGACGCCGTGTACGCGGCGTTCCCGTCGACGATGGACGCGCGCATCGTCGAGGCGCTCCGTGCCCGCGGCATCGAGCAGCTCTACAGCCACCAGGCGCGCGCGTGGGATCTCGTGCAGGCCGGCCGCCACGTCGTGGTGGTGACGCCGACGGCTTCGGGCAAGACGCTCTGCTACAACCTCCCCGTGCTGCAGGCGCTCGTGCACCAGCCGGACGCCCGCGCGCTCTACCTCTTTCCCACGAAGGCGCTGGCACAGGACCAGCTGGCCGAGCTCGAGCAGCTCGCCAAGCAGCTGCCCGAGATGCGGATGTTCACCTACGACGGCGACACGCCGCAGGATGCCCGCCGCGCGGTTCGCGCCCGCGCCAACCTGGTGCTGACCAATCCGGACATGCTCCACTCCGGCATCCTGCCGCACCACACGAAGTGGGCGGTGCTGTTCCAGAACCTCCGGTACGTCGTGATCGACGAGCTCCACGCCTATCGCGGCGTGTTCGGCTCGCACCTCGCCAACGTGCTGCGCCGGCTCCGCCGCATCTGCGCGCACTACGGCTCGCGGCCGCAGTTCATCATGGCCTCGGCGACGATCGCGAACCCGGGCGAGCTGGCCTCGCGGCTCACCGGCGAGCCGGTGGAGGAGCTGGCCGAGAGCGGCGCGCCGCGCGGCGAGAAGACGTTCCTCTGCTACAACCCGTCGGTGGTGAACCCCGAGCTGGGCATCCGGGCGCCGTACCTCGGCGAGGCCGCGAAGCTGGCCATCCGCCTCCTGCGCGAGAAGATCGCGACCATCGTCTTCGCGCAGAGCCGGCTGTCCACCGAGGTGCTGCTGACCGCCGTCAAGAGCGGCGTGGCCGACCGCGCCACCGGCGACTCCGGCATCGTGCGCGGCTATCGCGGCGGCTACCTGCCGACCCGGCGCCGCGAGGTCGAGGCGGGGCTCCGCGGCGGCGACGTGCTCGGCGTCGTCTCCACCAACGCGCTGGAGCTGGGCGTGGACATCGGACACCTCGACGCGGCGGTGATGGCGGGCTACCCGGGCACGATCGCCTCGCTGTGGCAGCAGGCGGGGCGCGCGGGCCGCCGCTCGGGCGCCTCGGCCGCGATCCTCGTCGCCACCAGCGCGCCGCTCGACCAGTTCATGGTGACGCACCCGGACTATTTGTTCGGCACGCCGCCCGAGCACGCGCGGGTGAACCCCGACAATCCGTTCATCCTCGTGAACCACCTCAAGTGCGGGGCGTTCGAGCTGCCCTTCGAGGTGGACGAGCCGTTCGGCGACACCGACGTCCGCAAGCTCCTGGCCGCGCTGGAGGACGAGGGCGTGCTGCACCGCGCGGGCGAGCGCTACCACTGGGCGTCCGAGACCTACCCGGCCGACCACATCTCGCTGCGGACGGTGACCACCGACAACTTCCTCGTCATCGACACCACGGCGCGGGACGCCGCGCAGACGAAGAAGCGCCAGATCATCGCCGAGGTGGACTGGGGCAGCGCATTCGCGACGATCTACCCCAAGGCCATCTACCTCGTCGAGAGCACGCCCTACGAGGTCCAGGAGCTGCACTTCCGGGAGGACGAGGAGAAGGTCGCCTACGTCAAGCGCGTGAACGTCGACTACTTCACGGACGCCATCAGCGCGAAGGGCGTCTGGATCCTGCAGCGCTTCGAGGCCCGGCGGCACGCCGCGTACCTCGCCGAGCAGGGCGAGGTCCTGGTGGCCGAGAAGGTCGTCGGCTTCAAGAAGATCAAGCTGGGGACGCTCGAGAACGTCGGCTCGGGCGAGGTCGAGCTGCCGCAGCAGGAGATGCAGACGACGAGCGCCTGGCTCACGGTGCCGCCGGAGACGCTGGAGCGGGTGAGCCGCTCGCGCGAGGAGCTGATCGACGGACTGCGCGCGGTGACGTATCTGTTGCACCACCTGGCGCCCATCTTCCTGCTGTGCGACATCCGGGATCTCGGCTCCTGGCTCGGCGACACCACGCCCGCCGCCGGCGGGGTGGTTGCCACGCGCGAGTCGGCCAAGGCCCGCCTCATGAGCGCGGCGGAGTTCAATCCGACCATCTACCTCTACGACTCCCACGCGGGCGGCATCGGCCTCGCCGAGCGCGTGTACGAGATCCTGCCCGACCTGCTGGCGCGCGGACTGGAAACACTCGAGGCGTGCGCGTGCGCCTACGGCTGCCCGTCGTGCGTCGGTCCCGTGAACGAGGTGGGCCGGCGCGCCAAGGCGACGGCCGCGAAGCTGCTCGGCGCGCTGACCCGCTGACCGGGGGATGCAGAGCCTCGACGACCTCCGCCGCATCATCCGCCGCATCGAGACACGCCAGCCGCCGCGCGCCGCGCGCGAGCCGATCGAGCGGATCGTGGGAGGCGAGGTCGTCGACACGGGCGCCGGTTCGCTGCTCGTCGTCCGCCAGGAGTATCCGACCGGTCACCGCCACGGCCGGGTGGCGCTCGACGGAGTGCGGCGCGCGCCGCTGGACGTGCTGGCGCGTCTGGCCCGCCTCCCGGGCCCGCCGCCCGATCCCGACCGGCTGCTCTTCCTCGACACCGAGACGACGGGGCTCGCCGGCGGCACGGGCACCTACGCGTTCCTGGTCGGGGCCGGCTGGCTGGAGGACGACCGCTTCGTCGTCACGCAGTACTTCATGCGCGACCTGGACGAGGAGCCCGCGCTGCTGGCCGCCCTCGCGCCGGTCGTCGAGCGCGCAGAGGCGCTGGTGACCTTCAACGGCGGTGGATTCGACCTCCCGCTCCTCGAGACCCGGTTCGTGCTGGCGCGCCGGCGCTGGCCCGGGATGCTGCCTCACCTGGACCTCCTCCGGCCCGCGCGGCGCGTCTGGGCGACGTCCCTCGAAGACTGCCGGCTCGGCACGCTCGAGCGTCGGGTCCTGGGCCTGGCCCGCGAGAGCGACGTGCCGGGCGGGCTGATCCCCACGCTCTACTTCGACTGGCTGCGTCTCCGCCGCGGAGCGCCCCTGGCGCGTGTGTTCGCCCACAACCGCGACGACGTGCTGTCGCTGGCGGCCCTGCTCGGCTGGTTCGGCGAGGCACTCGGCGAGGCGCCGGAGATCTCCCCCGCGGAGTGGGCCGGGCTCGGGCGCCTCTGGGAGCCGATCGACGTCGACCGCGCCCTGGTGTGCTACCGGACGGCGCTCGACGCCGGCCTCGACGGCGAGCACGCGCACTTCGTCCGGCTGCGGCTGGCCTGGTGGGAGAAGCGCTCGGCCCGCTGGGATGCCGCCCGCGCGCTGTGGGAGATGGCGGCGCGCCACGGCGCGTTCGATCCCCGCCCGTGGGAGGAGCTGGCGAAGTTCCACGAGCACCGGCGGCGCGACTTCGTCGCCGCCCACTCGGTCGTCACCGCGGCCATCGACCTGGCGCGCGCCGCGGGCGCGGCCGGCCGTGTCCTCGACGCCTTCGGCCACCGCCTCGGCCGCATCGAGCGCCGCCTCGGCACCACGCCCCCGCTCGGATAACCACCAGGGACGCCGCACCGAGGAGCCCCGGTTCATCCGGGGCGTGACGAGCGCTGGGGGGTCCGGGGGGCCATGTCGGGGCCCCCCGGTCAAACAGGCGTTATCGGGGGCTTGCCCTCGAGCACGGCGAGACAGTTGCGGACGGCGAGCGTCGCCATCGCCAGCCGGGTGTCGAGCGACGCGCTCGCGATGTGCGGCGCCAGCACCACGTTCTCGAGCGGGAGCAGGCCGGGATGGATCTTCGGCTCCTCCTCGAAGACGTCGAGCCCGGCGCCGGCAATCCACCCCTCGCGCAGCGCCTTCACCAGCGCGGCCTCGTCGATGATCGGACCGCGCGCGGCGTTGACCAGGATGGCGGTCTTCTTCATCAACCGGAGCGTCCGCTCGTTGACGAGGTGGCGGGTCTCGGCAACCAAGAGCGTGTGGAGGCTGACGAAGTCGGACTCGCGGAACAGCACGTCCGGCTCCGCGTAGGTCGCCCGGAGCTCGCGCTCCGCCGCTCCGTCGGCGCGTACCGTGTCGTGGTAGAGGACGCGCATGCCGAAGCCCTGCGCGCGCCGGGCGACGGCTCGGCCGATGCGCCCGAAGCCCACGATGCCGAGCGTCTTGCCGTACACGTCGTGGCCCCAGAGCAGGTCCCACTGCCACCGCGTCCACTGACCGGAGCGGGCGAACCGGTCGGCCTCGACGATCCGCCGCGCGGCCGCCATGAGCAGCGCCCAGGCGAAATCGGCCGTGGTCTCCGTGAGCACGTCCGGCGTGTTCGTCACGACCACCCCCCGCTTGCGGGCGGCGGCCACGTCGATGTTGTTGAACCCGACGGCCACGTTCGAGACCACCTTCAGCCCGGGAGCGGCCGCGAGGACCTCGTCGTCGATCGCGCTGACGATCTGGCAGATCAACGCGTCCTTCCCCTCGAGACGCCGGATCAGCTCCGTCTTCGGGAGCGGCCGGTCGCTGTCGTTGTAGTCGACCGAGAACTCCTTTGGAATGAGGGCGAGGGCTTCTCGAGGCAAAACATTGGAAACAAAGATACTTTTTGGCATCCGACCCCCTCCGACTTTTCCCTTGAACGGCCTCTGAAGCGCGGCTATATTAGCACTCGCTTCAGGCGAGTGCTAATACATACAGTGGGGTTCGCCATGGCGACCGCCAAGACCGGGACGAGACCGAACCAAGCATCCACCACAGCACAAGGAGGCAGGGGCTCGATGAAGAAGATCCGTCCGCTACACGACCGTATCCTCGTCAAGCGCGAAGAAGAGGGCGAGGAAAAGATCGGCGGCATCATCATTCCGGACACCGCCAAGGAGAAGCCGCAGCGCGGGAAGGTCGAGGCCGTCGGCGCCGGGAAGATGGACGACAACGGCAAGCGCATCCCGCTGGACGTCAAGAGCGGCGACCGCATCCTCTTCGGCAAGTATTCCGGCAACGAAGTGAAGATCGACGGCGAAGACTACCTGATCCTCCGCGAGGAGGACGTTCTCGCCATCCTCGAGTAACGATTCCACCACATACATATATAGGGAGGCGAACGATCCATGCCGAAGCAGCTGAAGTTCGATGAGGAAGCCCGGAGCGCGCTGCTCCGGGGCGTGAATATCATGGCCGAGGCGGTGAAGGCCACGCTCGGGCCGAAGGGCCGCAACGTCGTGATCGACAAGAAGTTCGGCAGCCCCACGATCACCAAGGACGGCGTCACCGTCGCCAAGGAGATCGAGCTGAAGGATCCCTACGAGGACATGGGCGCCCAGATGCTGAAGGAGGTGGCCTCCAAGACCTCCGACATCGCGGGTGACGGCACCACGACCGCCACCGTCCTCGCGCAGGCCATCTTCCGCGAGGGACTCAAGAACGTGACCGCCGGCGCCAACCCGATGGGCCTCAAGCGGGGCATCGAGGCGGCCGTCGAGGCGGTGACCGAGGAGCTGAAGAAGCTCAGCAAGTCGACGAAGGACAAGAAGGAGATCGCGCAGGTCGCGACCATCGCCTCCAACAACGACAAGACCATCGGCAACCTGATCGCCGAGGCCATGGAGAAGGTCGGCAAGGACGGCGTCATCACGGTCGAGGAGTCCAAGTCGGCCGACACGATCCTGGACGTGGTCGAGGGCATGCAGTTCGACCGCGGCTATCTGTCGCCGTACTTCGTGACCGACGCGGAGCGCATGGAGGTCGTCCTCGAGGACGCGCTCATCCTCATCCACGAGAAGAAGATCAGCGTGATGAAGGACATGCTGCCGCTGCTCGAGCAGGTGGCGCGCTCCGGCAAGCCGTTTCTCATTATCGCCGAGGACGTCGAGGGCGAGGCGCTGGCCACCCTGGTCGTCAACAAGCTGCGCGGCACGCTTCACACCTGCGCCGTGAAGGCGCCGGGCTTCGGCGATCGCCGCAAGGCGATGCTCGAGGACATCGCGATCCTCACGGGTGGGAAGGCCATCACGGAGGATCTCGGCATCAAGCTCGAGAACATCAAGCTCGAGGACCTCGGCAAGGCCAAGAAGGTCGTCGTCGACAAGGACAACACCACGATCGTCGAGGGCGCCGGCAAGTCGTCGGCCATCGAGGGACGGATCAAGCAGATCCGCGCGCAGATCGACGAGACGACGAGCGACTACGACCGCGAGAAGCTGCAGGAGCGGCTGGCGAAGCTGGCCGGCGGCGTGGCGGTGATCAAGGTCGGCGCGGCGACCGAGACGGCCATGAAGGAGAAGAAGGCCCGCGTCGAGGACGCGCTCAACGCGACCCGCGCCGCGGTGGAGGAAGGCATCGTGCCGGGCGGCGGCGTCTCGCTGCTCCGCGCCTCCAGGGCCGTCGAGCCGCTCGCCAAGAAGCTGGAGGGTGACGAGCGGGTGGGGGCGATGATCGTCCGGCGGGCGCTCGAGGAGCCCATCCGCCAGATCGTCGAGAACGCCGGCCTCGAGGGCAGCGTCATCGTCGAGAAGGTGAAGGCCGAGACGGTTCCCACCCGGGGCTTCGACGCCGACACCAACGAGTTCGTGGACATGGTCCAGTCGGGCATCATCGACCCGACGAAGGTGGAGCGGGTGGCGCTGCAGAACGCTGCGTCGGTGGCCTCGCTGCTGCTGACGACGGAATGCCTCATCACCGACCTGCCGGAGGAGAAGCCGGCCGCGGCCCCGCCGATGCCGCACGGCGACTTCTA
>DASUPA010000479.1:0-2740 GCA_036276335.1 Candidatus Methylomirabilota bacterium
CACCATCTTGCCGATCAACTGGCGCCGCGCACTATCGTGCGTCACGCTCGCGATGTCGCGCAGAACTCCAAGGAGCGTCACTACGACGCAGGGCTGTTCAGTTCTATGACTCGGGAAGGCCGTAGGCGAGGAGCCGGTCGAGGCTGAGGGCGTTGGTGTAGAGGGCCTCGCTCACGTTGGTGACGCCGTGGGCGCGCAGGATGTTGAGCGCGAACGAGCGCAGCCGGGCGAAGATGCCCGGCTTGCGCCGGATGCGGCTGGCGTCCTCGCGCAGGATCCGGTCGCGCACGTGGTGGGCGCGGTTCTCGATGCCCCAGTGCGCCCGGACGGCACGCCCGAAGCTCGCGGCGTCCAGCCGGAGCTGGCTGACGTAGTACCCGACCTCGCGCCGGGCGCGCCACAGGCCGGTGCGGGCGTCCTTGCACCAGCTCAGGCGCGCGATGCGCGCCGCGCAGGCGACCGGCTCGCGCCATTCGGGTGGCAGCCGGCGGCTGACCTCGAAGACCTCGACCCGGCGGTGCTCCTGGCGACCATGGCGGTGACGGTCCACCGTCTCGGGGCAGCCGAGCGGGTCCTGCTCGGCGCACAGGCGTACGACGGCCTCATGCAAGCCGGGCTGGTTGGCCTTGAGCCGGACGAGCAGGGCGTTGCCGGTGCGCGCGGCACTGGCGAAGCTTTTTTTGACAATGGAGCGCGTCGGCGGTGAACAGGACGCCCCGCACGCCGAGCGCCTCGATCAGGGCCGGCACGGCCGGAACCTCGTCGGGGGCGTCGCGGACCTCCTGGTGCGCCAGGATCAAGGCGGCCTCGCAGGCGAACGCGCTCAACACGTGCGCGGCCGCCGCGTCGTGCAGGTGGTCGAAGCTGCCCTTGAGCGTCTTGCCGTCGAGCGCGATGACGCGCGGCCCGGGCGGCGGCGTCCCGTCGCCCAAGGCCCGGGCGTGCCGGCGGAAGGCGGCCTCCAGCGCGGCCGGGTCGAGCGCCTGGAACAGGGCGCGCACGGTGTTGACGGCCGGCGCGCGGCGGAAGCGGGCGCCGAAGGTCGCGTTGAGGCGCTCGCGATGCACGCCGATGAACACCCGAATGCCGCGGTAGGAGGTGGCCCCGGCCAGGACGGCCAGCACCGAGAAGAGCAGCAGGTGGGCGAGCGGGTAGCGCCGGCCCTGACGGCGGCGCGGGTCGGGGATCTCCTCCAGGGCGGCGAGCAGGCCGGCGAACGGCACCATGACGGCCTCCGGTGCGGGGGGGGGGTGAGGTCCCTTGAACGAGACACCCGCCGCCGTGATCCCCTGTGGCCCCAAAGTCCGCCGTCAGGAACGCCTTACAGCCAGAACCGAACAGCCCTGCCCACTGGGGTGGACGGGTAGATAAGGTTGGTCACGCGGCCCTGGCCATCTGCTCGTAAGCCTGGGCCGGGGTCAAGAAGCCGAGCGCCGAGTGGCGGCGCCGGCGGTTGTAGAAAGTTTCCACGTACTCGAAGATCGCCTGCCGCGCCGCCTCCCGGGTCGGGAAGGCCGCGCGATGCACGAGTTCGTTCTTCAGGCTGCCGAAGAAGCTCTCCATCGGCGCGTTGTCCAGGCAGTCGCCCTTGCGGCTCATGGATTGGGTGATTCCGTGTCGGGCCAGCGTCGCCCGGTAGGGCCCGCTCGCGTATTGCACGCCTCGATCCGAGTGGTGGATCAGCCCGCGCGGCGGGCACCGGCGCCGAAGGGCCATCAGCAGGGCGTCGCCGGCGAGCTCACCACGGAGGTGGTCGGCCATACTCCAGCCGACGATCTCGCGCGTGGCCATGTCCTTGATCGCGGCCAGGTAGAGCCAGCCCTCGCCGGTCGGGATGTAGGAGATATCGGCCAGCCAGACCGCGTCCGGCTGGTCGGCGGCGAAGCACCGCCCGAGCAGGTTGGGTGCCACCGGATGGTCGTGCCGGCTGTCGGTCGTGCGCGGGACGCGGCGGCGGCGCGCGGCCGACAGCCCGGCCTGGCGCATCAGGCGGGCGACCCGCTTGCGCCCGATCCGGAAGCCATCCTCGCGCAGCTCGGCGTGGACCCGCGGGCTGCCGTAGGTCCGTCGGCTCGCGGCGAAGATCGCCTCAATCCTCCCGCTCGCCCGTCGGTCATCCTCGCGGCGCCGATCCGGTCGGCGACGCAGCCAGGCGTAGAAGCCGCTCACCGCGACACCGACCAGCCGGCACAGCGTCCGAACCGGGAAAGCGGCACGCGCGGCGGCGATGAAGCGGTACCTCATGACGGGACCGCCTCCCGGGCGAAAAAAGCCGCGGCCCGCTTGAGGATCTCGTTCTCCTGCTCGAGCCGCTTCACCTCGCGGCGCAGTCGGGCCAGCTCGGCCGCCTCGGCCTTCTGCCGGGCCAGGGCCTCGGCCGAGCCGGCCGCGAGCCGCTCCTTCCGCCAGCTCCTAAGCTGGTTGACATGCACCCCGAGTTCCTCGGCCACCGCCTGCAGCGGCCGGCCGCTCTCCTCGGCCAGCTTGACCGCCTCGGCCTTAAACTCCGCCGTGAACCGGCGTCGCGTCCTGGGCATCCCCCATCTCCCGGCTGGAACAGGTCGACCTTAGCGACCCGTCCACACCGCCGGGGAAGGCTCACCTCGGCCCGAGCGAGGCCGAGACCTTCTGGTCGACCTTCCTCAAGAGGCTCCTCAAGCGCGGGCTGCGCGGGGTCAAGCTGGTGATCTCCGACGCCCACGAGGGCCTCAAGGCGGCGATCCGGCGCGTGCTCGGCGCG
>DASUPA010000480.1:0-6401 GCA_036276335.1 Candidatus Methylomirabilota bacterium
GCCGCCGGGATCCGCACGGAGCCGCCCGTGTCGCTGCCGAGACCGCCGGGCGCCAGACGGGCGCCGACGGCGGCACCGGTCCCGCTGGAGCTGCCGCCCGCGATGCGGCTGCCGTCGTACGGGTTGCGCGTGCCGATCGGCTGCGCGGTGAAGAAGCCCTCGTTGTAGCCGGAGATCCCGAAGGCCAGCTCGTGCATGTTCGTCTTGCCGAGCACGATCGCGCCGGCGTCCAGCAGCTTCCGGGCCACGGGCGCGCTCGCCTCCGGCACGAAGCGGCGCAGCGCGGGCGTACCGGCGGTGTTCGGGAGCCCCGCCACGTGCACGTTGTCCTTCACGACGAGCGGCACGCCGTGGAGCGGACCGCGCGGCGTGCCGGCCGCGAGATCCGCGTCGGCCTGCCGCGCCGCCGCCAGCGCGCGCGCCCGGTCGAGGGTGATGAAGGCGTTGAGGTCCGGCCGCGCGGCCGCGCGCGCCAGGTAGGCCTCCGTCAGCTCGACGCTCGTGATCTGCCGCTCGCGGATGAGGCGCGCGGCGTCGGCGACGCTCAGCTCCGTGAGGTCCGCCGGCCGCCGCGGGGCCGACGCGCAGGCGGTGGTGCCGAGCACGAGCAGGAGCAGCAGGGCGGCGGCGCGCAGGCGCATGGTGGCCTCCTCGGCGCGCGATTATACTCCGGCACGCTCCTCGCCGGCCGCGCGCGCGGCGAGCGCGGCCACGATGTCGGTCAGCTCGGCGGGATCGATCGGCTTCGGCACGTGCATGTTGAAGCCCGCCGTCAGCGCCAGCGTCCGATCCTGCGCGCGGCCGTAGGCGGTGAGGGCCACCGCCGGCGTGCGCCCGCCGGCGTCGGCGCCGAGGTCCCGGATGGCGCGGATGAGCGTGTAGCCGTCCTCGCCCGGCATCTCGATGTCCGAGACGATGACGTCCGGGGGCCACTGCCGGAACGTCTCCAGCGCCTCGGTCACCGAGCGGCACGCGCGCACCTCTGCGCCCGCACCGGCCAGGATGCTGGTGCCGAGATCGAGCGCGTCGGCGTCGTCGTCGACGAGCAGGACGCGCACGCCGTGCAGCGCGGCCGCGCCGCGGAGCGCGGCCGGCACTGCCGTGGCGGGCGACGGGGGCACCGCGCGCCCGGCCGGCGGCTCGGACCCGCCGAGCGGGAGCGCGACGACGAAGGTCGCCCCGGTGTCCTTGCCGTCGCTGTGGACGCTCACCGTTCCCCCGTGCAGCTCGACGAGGTGCCGGACGAGGGCGAGACCGAGGCCGAGGCCCGCGTGCGCGCGCGTCGACGAGCTGTCGGCCTGGCGGAAGCGGTCGAAGATGTACGGCAGCACGGCGGGCTCGATGCCGCGCCCGGTGTCGCTGACCCGGATCTCGACGTGCGCGTCCCGCCGCTCCAGCCGCACGTCCACGCGACCGCCGCGCGGCGTGAACTTGACGGCGTTCATGACGAGGTTCCAGACGACCTGCTGTAGCCGACCGGGGTCGGCGGCGACGTGGCCGACGCGCGGGTCGAGCGTGACGTGGAGTCCGATGGCCTTGGCCGAGGCCGCGGGCCGGACGGCGTCGAGCGCGCCCTCGATCACCGCCCGGGGATCGAGCGAGCGGACGTCCAGCCGCATCTTGCCCGTGATCACGCGCGAGACGTCGAGGAGGTCGTCGATCAGCTGCACCTGGGCGTTCGACTGGCGCACGATGACGTCGAGCGCCCGCGCCGACGCGGCCGGGTCGAGCTCCCCCGCCCGCAGCATCCGGGCCCACCCGTACACGGCATTGAGCGGGGTGCGCAGCTCGTGCGAGAGCACGGCCAGGAACTCGTCCTTGGCGCGGTTCGCCGACTCCGCCTCGGCCGCGCGCTGCTGCACGAGCGTCGCGGCCTCGACGAAAGCGCGGCGGACGTCCTCGACCTCGTCCACGCCGGCCGCCGCGCTCGCCGGCAGATCGCCGCCCTCGCCAAACGCCCGGGCCGCCGACGACAGCGCCGCCATCGGCGTCGTGATGCGCCGGCCGACGAGCGCGGCCAGGAGCACGGCCACCAGCAGCAGCACCAGCCCGCCCCCGGCGAGCGTGAGCAGCGAGCGACGGAGCGGCGCGTCGACCGACGAGCTCGGGATGCCGATCCCGATGCCCCAGCCGGTGACCGGGGACCGCGCGAAGGCACTGTAGACGGCCGTGCCCTCGAGCGTGCGGGTCTCCGCCCAGCCCTCGGCCCCGCCCTGGTCGAGAAGTTGGACGAACTCCGGTGAGACCGACCGGCCCACGAACTGCTCGAAGCTCCGGGTTCGCGCGGTGATCGTCTTGCCACGGTCGAACACCGACAAGACCCAGTCGTCGGGAATGCGCTGGCGTCGCAGCACGTCGAGCAGCGAGGCCGGCTTGACCGACGCCGAGAGCACGTACACGAGGTCGCCGCTGCGCATGACCGGGACGCGGACGCGGACCAGGGCCTGGCCGCTCACGGCGCCGCGGGCGACGTCGCCGATGACCGGACGGCGCGACGCCACCACCGCCGCCAGGCTCCCCGGCTCCGCGGAGGCCGGCAGCGGCTCGCCGGGCCCGCGGCCGGTGTGCAGGAGCTGGCGACCATCGGGAGAGAACAGGCTGATCGCGAGCCACTCGGGACGCGAGCGGAGGATCCGGCGCGCCTCGCCGTGGAACTCGGCGAGCGATCCGGCGCCGTCGAGCGCGCGCGACACCGCGAGCGCCTCGAGCGTCTTCACCGAGGTGTTCAGGCTCTCGTCGACGGCGTTCATCAGGGCGCGTGCCGTCTCGACCGCTCCCTGCTCCACGCCGGCGCGCTGCTGGCGGCCGAAGAGACCCACCACGATGACGGCGAAGACGAGCATCGGGACGAGCACGGCGACGACGAGGGTGACGAGGTGGGAGCGAAGCGTCATGGGGCTCGTGCATTGTCCCACATTTCGGGCTATCGTCAGGGCGGGCGCCCCACCGCGCCGAGAGGAGAGACGCATGACCACACGGCTCTACGACCCCACCGCCGAGCCCCGCGCCGTCGACGCCGCGCTGGCGCCACGGCTCCAGTCGCTGACGGGCAAGCGCATCGGCATCCTCGACAACGGCAAGGCGAACGCGGGAACGCTCATGCTCGCCGTCGCCCGGGTGCTGCAGGAGCGCCACGGCGCCGGCGAGATCGTGAAGCGCAACAAGCCCGTCGCGGGGCCCCCGGCGCCGGAGATCCTCGAGGCGCTGTCGCACTGCGACCTGGCCCTCGTCGGGAGCGCCGACTGAGGGTCGTGCACGTCGTGGAGTATCCACGGCTCAATCATGCTCGAGCAGCGCGGCGTTCCGACGGCCACGATGGGGACGTTCGAGTTCGAGGCGCTCGCGCGCCTGGAAGCGAGGAACCGCGGCATCGAGGACCTGCCGCTGGCCCTCGTCCCGCATCCGCTGGGAGGCATCCATGAGGACGAGGTCGTCCGCAAGGCCGACCTGGCCATCGAATCCGTCCTCAAGGCGGTGACGCGGGGATGACCGACCGCGGCCCGGCCGCCGCCACCTTCGACTTCGCCGGCGGCTACGACGAGATCGACGCGCACTACCAGGAGCGGGGCTGGACGGATGGGCTGCCGATCGTGCCGCCGACCGAGGCCCGCGTGCACGCGTTCCTGGCGGAGACCAACCGCGACGCACGCGAGGTGGTCGGCGTGCTGCCGCCGCGGCAGGGCGAGGCGACGGTCGAGAAGCTCGCCGTCAACGCCGTCATGGCCGGGTGCCGTCCCGAGTACTTCCCGGTGATCCTCGCCGCCATCGAGGCGCTCGCCGATCCGCTGTTCAATCTCGACTCCGTCCAGGCCACCACGCATCCGGTGGCGCCGTTGCTGGTGGTGAATGGGCCGATCGCCCGCGAGATCGGCCTCAACGCGGGCTACAACGCCTTCGGCCAGGGAACCCGCGCCAACGTCACCATCGGACGCGCCGTGCGCCTGGTGCTGATGAACGTCGGCGGCGGGCTGCCGGGCGCGGGCGACCGCGCCACCCAGGGCAGCCCGGCGAAGATCGCCTACTGCGTCGCCGAGAACGAGGCGGAGAGCCCGTGGGAGCCGCTGCACGTGGAGGCCGGGCTGGCCCGAGACGTCAGCACGGTCACGGTGTTCGGCTGCGAGGGCCCGCACAACATCCAGGACCACTACAGCAACACCGGCCTCGGCGTGCTGCGCACGGTGGCGGGCGCCATGGGCCAGGCCGGGAGCAACAACCTCCTCGGCCGTGGCTGGCCGCTGCTGTCGCTGGGCCCGGAGCACGCGGCCACGATCGCCCGCGACGGCTACAGCAAGCGGCAGGTGAAGGAGTTCCTCTTCGAGCACGCGCGCTTTCCCCTGGGCCGGCTCGGCGCCGAGTACCGCCGCTACCAGGTGGAGCGCCAGCACGTCGCCGACGCCGACGACACGATGGTGCCCATCGTGCGGGCGGCGGAGGACATCAGCGTCATCGTCGTCGGCGGCGCGGGCAAGCACTCGGCGTGGCAGCCGACCTTCGGCGACGGCACCCGGCCGACGCGACGCGTGATCGCGCGGCGGAGCGCACCGCGATCGGCCCGCTAGCCCGGCGTGAGTTCTGGCTGCACGTCCCCTCGGGCCGCCTCTGGGCCTTCGAGCTGACCGGGGACGACATCGTCGCCCACGCCGGACCGTTCGCCACCCGGCTCGCCGACGCCGTCCGCGCCGACGACCTCGCCTACGATGCCGACGCGGCGACGCTCGACTGGGCGCAGCAGCATCGCGCCGAGTTCGAGCCGTACACGGCCGCCGCGGGCGGGGCGCGGGCGGCCGCCGGGACGGCGCCCCCGCCCGCCAGCGACGAGACGCTGGCTGATCTGCTCGCCGACGCCCGGCGCACGACGGGCGCCGAGGCGGGCACGGTCTACGTGCGTGAGGGCAGCACGCTGCGCTTCGCCGCCTCGTACAACGACGTCCTGGAAGCGCGCCTGGGGCACCAGCACGCGCGTCAGCAGCTGACGACGTACGGGCTCCCGCTGACCGAGCGCAGCATCGCCAGCTACGTGCTCCTGACGCACACGCCGGTCAACATCCCGGACGCCTACGACATCGCGCCCGAGGCGCCGTACGCGTTCAATCCGCAGTGGGACCGCCGCAACGACTACCGGACGCGCTCGATTCTCGCCATGGCGCTCCGCGACGCCGACGGCCGCGTCTTCGGGGTGCTGCAGCTCATCAACGCCCCCGCGGCCTTCGACGAGGACACCGTCCGCCGGACGGGCTTGCTGCTCGCCCGCTGGGCGCCGCGGCTCGGCCGCCATCGCTGACAGGAGACCATCCATGCAGACGACGACCCGGCTCGAGATCCAGCCCATCGCCGGCGCGCTCGGCGCCGAGATCCACGGGGTCGACCTCGGCAGCGATCTCGACGACGCCACCGTGGCCGAGATCCGGCAGGCGCTCCTCGACCACTGCGTGATCTTCTTCCGCGACCAGGAGTTCGACGCCGAGCAGCACAAGCGGCTGGCGCGACGCTTCGGCGAGATCTTCATCCATCCCAACTACTACGGCACGCAGGCGGACCCCGAGATCGTCGAGATCCGCCGCGAGGTGGGCGACACGAAGGTCGTCGGCGAGGACTGGCACACCGACACCACGATGGTGGCCGAGCCGCCGATGGGCGCCATCCTGTACGCGATCGAGGTGCCGCCCTACGGCGGCGACACGCTGTTCGCCAACCAGTACCTGGCGTACGAGACGCTGTCGGAGGGGATGAAGCGCCTGCTCGGAGGTCTCCGCGCCGTGCACAGCGACCGGACGGTGGCCGGGCCGAAGGTCGACAACACCGGTCGGAGCACCAAGGCGCGCGCCGACGCCGACTGGCGCGAGACCATCAGCGTGCACCCCGTCGTCCGCACTCATCCGGAGACCAGGCGGAAGCTCCTCTTCGTCAACTACTCGTACACGATGAACTTCGAGGGGATGACCGAGGAGGAGAGCCGGCCGCTGCTGCACTACCTCTTCGAGCAGGGCCACCGGCCGGAGTTCACCTGCCGCTTCCGGTGGACGAAGGGCGCCGTCGCCTTCTGGGACAACCGCTGCGTCAAGCACCTCGCCGTCAACGACGCCCAGCCGTTCCGGCGGTACATGCGCCGCGTCCAGATCGCGGGTGACCGGCCCTTCTAGCCGGCCCGCGCCGGCGCGTCGACCGGCCGGCCCACCGTCAGCGATTCGCGCAGCGCCGGATCGAGGTCGTTGAAGGCGGCATCGGCCTGCACGCCCAGGGCATCGAGCAGCTTGCTGAAGAAGCAGCGGGCCGCGGCCGCCGCGACGAGATCGAAGATCTCCTCGTCGCGGTAGCCGTGAGACCGCAGCCCCTCCACGTCGGCGCTGGTCATGCGGTCGGCGGCGAGCACCACCTTCTCGACGAAGGCCATCATGGCGCGC
>DASUPA010000481.1:0-3710 GCA_036276335.1 Candidatus Methylomirabilota bacterium
GCATGACGGCGAGGCGATCGGACAGTGCGAGGGCGTCGGCCGCGTCGCGCGTGGCGTGGAGGGTGGTGACGGCGAGGTCCCGGTGGAGCTTGGCCAGCTCGATGCGCAGGGTCTTCCGCGCGATGGGCTCGAGGTGCGCGAGGGGCTCGTCCAGGAGCAGCACGTGCGGCTCCGGCGCGAGCGCCCGGGCCAGCGCGAGCCGCCGCCGGCCCTCGATGTTGAGCTCGGGCGGACGCCGGTCGCCGAGGCCGCTCAGGCCGAGACGCCCCAGCACCGTCACGACCCGTCGCTCGATCTCCGCCGCCGCCATCCCCTGCACCTCGAGGCCGAACGCGACGTGCTCGCGGACGGTGAGGTGCGGCCAGAGCGCACCCTCCTGGAAGACGTAGCCGATCGACCGGGCGCCGGGCGGACGCCCGGCGATGTCCTGCCCGTCCACGAGCACGCGGCCGGCGGTGACGGGCATGAAGCCGGCCACCGCGCGCAGCACGTCGGTCTTGCCCGAATGGGGCGGGCCGAGGAACGTGAAGAACTCGCCGTAACGCACGTGAACGCTGACCTGCGCGAGTCCCGGCGGCACGCCGCCGCGCGTGCTCAGCGACTCGAGGCGGATGTCGACGAGCGGGCGGCTCACGGCCGTGCCTCCCCGCGTGGCACCGCCAGCGGCATCCGTGCCAGCGGCACGCACGCGAGGCCCATGAGCGCGAGGGCCAGGTACACCGCGACCGGCGACGTCCAGGCGAGCAGGCTCGTCGCGATCACCGGACCGAGGAAGGCGGCGCCGATGCGCGCCGAGTTGATCACGCCGATCGCCGCGCCGCCCGCCGACTGGGCGAGGCGCGCGACCACGAGCGGGAAGACGGGCGCCACGCACAGGACCTGCAGGAAGCGCAGCGCGCCGAACGGCCACACCGAGCGGGCAACCGCCAGCGCCACCACGCACAGCGAGGAGGCGGCCAGGAGGCCGGGGATGAGGCGCCTCTCGGGCACCACGTCGCCCAGGCGCGAGGCGAGCATGGAGCCGAGCGCGGCGGCCACCCCCGAGGCGAAGATGATGAGCCCGCCGACTTCCAGCGTGCGGTCGGTCGGTACGCCGAGCGGCGGCAGGATCTGCGGCAGGATCGACGTCAGGAAGAACACCTGCGCCGAGCCTCCCAGGACGATCACCGAGACGACGAGGACGTCGCGCCAGCGGGCCGGGCTGGACGACGTCTGCCGCCGCCCCGGATCCCCCAGCTCGCCGATGCCCCACCGGACGAGCGCGCCGCAGCCGAAAAGGATGACGGCGCCCACGACGAACGACTCGCGGAAGCCGAGCCGGGCGGCGGCGATGGCCCCCGCGAGCGGGCCAATGACCTGCCCCACGGTCATCGCCGACTGCACGGCGACCACCTGGCGGCGGACCTCGGCGGGGTCCGCGTTGCGGCCGGCGCTCACGAACGCAAAGGTGGACGAGGCTCCGATGAAGCCGAGCACGAGGCGCACGGCGAAGAGCTCCGGCAGGGTCCGCGCGACCGCCATGCCGAGGAAGGCGACGCCCTGGAGGGTCTGCGCGAGCACGTAGAGCCGCTTGGGGTTGTGACGCTCGGCCAGGCCGCCCCAGAACGGCGCCACCGCCACCGTGACGAGGTTCGGAACACCGAGAATCCAGCCCGTCCACGCCAGCGTCGAGACCTCGTCCCAGGTCGAGATGCGCTGAACGTGGAACGGCAGGCTGATGTACACGAAGGACCACGAGAACGTCCCGAAGAACATCGCGAGCGGCACCACGTGGCGTTCACGCAGCCGGAGAGAGATCGGCGCCATACGAGCGGGGCCATGGTAGCACCGCACGCGCGACGGGCCGGCCACCCGCCGCGCGCGTCCGGAAGCTCAGCGAGTGCGGCGCGTCCGGAAGCTCAGCGAGTGCGGCCGGTCGGCCCTCCGAGGCTGCTGCCGCCGATGGCGCCCGTCGTCGAGCCGCCGGTCGGCGGGATGCCGGTGCCGGTGCTGCCCGTGGTCGACCCGCCCAGCGTGGAGGGCGCGGTCAGCGTCGTCGACGTGCCGGCGCCGCCGATCGACGTGTTGCTCTGCGAGCTGGCCCCGCCGGACGGCGTCCCGCCGAGCGTGCCCGGGATGCCCCCAGTCACGGAGCCGCCGGTGCTGTACCGCGTCCCGCCGAGCGTGCCCGGGATGCCGCCCGTCGTCGACCCGCCGATACCCGTGTTGGGCGTCGAGGGCGTCGACTGGTTCGTCGACCTCGGCACGCTCGGGTCCGCCGGGCGCAGGACGTTGCCGGAGGTTCCGGCGGTACCCCCGAGACCGGGCGTACCGCCCGGCAGCGCCGTCGGCGGCGTGGTCGTGGTCCCGATGCTCTGCGCGAGCGCCGGCCCCGCGATCAGCGCAGCCGCGACGGCGAACGTTGTACACCGGACGAGGAACTGCATGGCACACCTCCCGATCGAAGCTGCCTCGACTGATCGCACGCGGCGTGCCAGCGAGGACGCCCGCCGCCGCGACGCCCGGTCGACGTGACGCGGTCCTGACGACCGTTCGGTGGTGCCGGCAGCGCGAGCAGATCGGATCGATCCGCGCGACCGGAGCGCGCGGCGAAGCGGGGACCCGTGCTACGGAGAGACGTCAGCCGCGCGACGAGCTCGCACGGCCGTAGGCGTCCTCGATCCTGACGACGTCATCCAGGTCGTTCGTGGACACCTCGAACACTTCACACTCCTCGAGAGCCACCATACGGTGCCGACGACCGGCGGGGATGTGGTGAGCCTCACCCGGTCCGACCTGGATCTCGCGCAGCACTCCCTGCTCGTCCTCGAGGATCAGCAGCATGCGGCCCGCATAGAGGAGGAGGGTCTCGTACTTCCGCTCGTGGTATTGCAGGGACAGCTTGTGGCCGGCGTCGATGTGGAGGATCTTGGCGGCGTAGCCGTCCGTACAGGCCCAGAGGAGCTCGTAGCCCCAGGGCTTGTCCACACGTCTCGGTGTCTGCATCGATTCAGCTTGTCGCGGTCGGTGGCTCGGCGTCCAGCGTGTTCTCCCAGCCGAGCAGATCGAGATATTCGATGGCCCGATCACAGAGAAGCCCGAATGCGGAGATCGCGTCGGCCAGTCTCTCTTCCGGCGTCACGGGAGGGTCGATCACGGGCGCGAGCAGTGCTTCGATCGTGCCGAACGTCGGTCCGGCCCGCCCCATCGCGTAAGCCGCTGGAACTGCTGGGATCGAACGACGCTCGATCCGGGCGGCGCCGCGGTCCTCGGCAGAAATTTCGTCATACGGGTGGTACGAGCAGAACGTCGATCCGCAAGAATTGCGGGCCGACCATGTTCTCTCGCGCGTCCCCCGCGTGTCCGCGCGTCGCCGGCCCTGTCGCGCGCTGGCTCAGCGGCCTGGCGGCGCGACTTCTCGCTCCGCCACGATGGTCCAACCCTGGCGACCGCGCTCCCAGCGCTGCTCACGAAACACGATGCGGTTGCCAGAGCGCGTGGGCACCAGGGTCTTTGCCGTCCGGCCGTCAGCACCCAGGACCACTTCCGCCTCGGACACCTCTGCGTCGCCGCCGCGCTCCCAGAGCGTGAGCCACTCACCGAGGGCCGCGCGCAGCTGGGCCTGGGACTCCACCCAGTTGTCGGGTCCGGGCAGCGACCGCGGCGGCGACGCTTCGTTTTTCTCCTTGCGCGCACGCGTCGCGGGCGCGGCCGGCGCCGGGACCGGCGGG
>DASUPA010000482.1:0-3249 GCA_036276335.1 Candidatus Methylomirabilota bacterium
CGCCGGGACGAACGCGACGATCCAGTACGACGTGAGCGGCGAGGGGGGCGGCACGTGGCACGCCGTCATCAAGGACGGCACGTGCACGGTCGCCCCGGGGCCGGCGACGAATCCGAACCTCACGCTGCAGATCGCGGGCCAGGATTGGCTCGACATGCTCTCGGGCAAGCAATCGGGCCAGATGCTGTTCATGTCCGGCAAGCTGAAGGTGAAGGGCGACATGGGGCTGGCGATGAAGCTCGGCTCGATGTTCTCGATGTGAGCCGGCTCGTCGGCGACGCGGCGCGCCCGCCGGCGGCCACGGCCGGCGGAGCGCGCCACGTCACGCTGACGGCCGTGCCGCCGTTCCCTCCGGCGTCGTCGCCGTCCTGACCATCGGGCCCCGCCGGCCCGGTCGGCTGTCCCGGCTCGTGGTGTCGCCGGCGGTGCGGGGCGACGCCCGGTCGTGACGCGCCGCGAGAATTCCATGGCGCTGGGCGTCATCACGCGTGAGATACTGAAACTCGACGCCTCACGGGGAGGATGCGGATGGGTCTGGAACGGTTTGCCGATGTGGTCGAGCGCTTCACGCACGGCTACGGCTCCGGCAACGGCTACGGGCCGGAGCCGGCGCCGGAGGTCGTGCGCCAGTGGCAGGAGGAGCTCGAGCGCACGCTGAAGCGGATGCAAAACCTGCATCGCATGGTCACCGATCCCACGGAGCCGGAGGTCGGGCAGACCCCGCGCGTGGAGATCTACAAGCGGAACAAGTCCCGGCTGTACCGGTACCAGTCGAGGCGGACCCACCGCACGCCGCTCCTCTTCGTCCCGAACCTCGGCATCAGCCGGCCGTACATCTTCGACCTCATGCCCGGCGGCTCCTTCGTGGAGCACATGACGCGCGAGGGCTTCGACTTCTACCTGCTGGACTGGGGCGTCTTCGGGCCGGAGGACAACGACCTGTCGTTCGAGGACTGCGTGACGAAGATCCTTCCGCGCATGACGCAGAAGGTCCTGGAGTCGTCCGGCGCCGACTCGCTCTCCGTCCTCGGCTACTGCATGGGCGCGCCGCTCTCCGCCTCGTTCCTCGCCTCGCACCCCGAGGTGCCGGTGAAGAACTTCATCAACATGGCCGGCCCGATCGACTTCTCGAAGATCGGCCTCTTCGGGCTCTGGCTCGACCCGAAGTACTTCAACGTCGACCGCTTCGTCGACACGCTGGGGGCGGTGCCCGCCGACCTGGTGAAGGCGGGGTTCAAGCTGCTGAAGCCCACGATGGACCTGTCCACCAACCTGAACCTCTGGTGGAACCTGTGGAACGACAGGTACGTCGAGGGCTTCACCGCGCTCAACAAGTGGGCCAACGAGTACGTCGCGTTCCCCGGCGAGTTCTTCCGGCAGTGGGTCGGCGACTTCTACCAGCAGAACAAGCTCTTCCGCGGGGAGGCCGTGTTCGGCGGGCGGCCGGCGCGGCTGGCCTCGATCTCGTGCCCGGTGTTCGTCGTCGGCGCCCACGAGGACTACATCGCGCCGCCGGAGTGCGTGCGCGCCCTCCTGGACGTCGTCTCGAGTCGCGACAAGGAATACGTCGAGCTGCCCGGCGGTCACATCTCGCTCATCGCCGGTCGCGGCGCGTCGCTGCACTGCTGGCCGAAGGTCTCCGGCTGGCTGGCGTCGCGCTCGTAGGGAGGCATCATGGCGGACGCGGCGACCTCCAACCCCCTCTTCGAGATGTGGCGCAAGCAGTTCGAGGAGTCCGCGGCCGCCTGGGCCCGCATGGTCGGGCACGCGCAGACGCCGTCGCCGCTGGATCCCGCGGCCTTCTGGCGGTCCGCGCTCACCCAGTGGCTGGAGCCCTGGGCGCGCATCCTGGCCCAGGGCGCCATCCCGCCGGACGCGCCTGCGCAGTGGAAGCAGCTCAACGACCAGTGGATCGAGGCGTGGTCGAAGGCGCTCGGCCAGGTGATGAACACCGACGCCTACGCCGCGATGATGGGCAAGTACCTCGACCAGTGGCTCGTCGCCGCCGCGCCGGTGAAGAAGGCGGCCGAGCAGCAGGTCGACCAGGCGCTGGCCACGCTCAACATCGCATCCCGCACCCAGCTCACGTCCGTCGCCAAGCAGATCGTGGAGCTGGAGGAGCGGCTGGAGCGGATCGAGGAGACACTCGCGACGATCGCGAGGCGGCTCGAGGACAAGGAGCGACGATGATCGGCAAGACGATCGCGGAGCTGAATCCCGGCGACCGCGCCGAGATCACGCGGGTGGTGGAGGACGGCGACATCGCCGCCTTCGTGGACGCCGTGGGCGACTACAATCCCGTCCACAGCGATCGCGCGTACGCCGCCACCACGCCGTTCAAGCAGCCGATCGCCCCGGGCATCTTCACGGCCGGGCTGATCTCGGCCGTCATCGGCACCCAGCTGCCCGGTCCGGGCGCCATCTACCTGTCGCAGTCCCTGAAGTTCGTGAAGCCGGTGAAGAGCGGCGATACCATCACGGCCCGCGCGGAGATCATCGAGGTGATGCAGGAGCGCAACCGCATCCGCATCCAGACCGTGTGCGTCAACCAGCACGGCGAGGAGGTGCTCTCCGGGGAGGCGTGGGTGATGCCGTCCCGCGTCCGGGTCGTGTACGAGTCGAAGCCGCACGCGACGGCCGCCATGACGGCGCTCGCGCTGCAGCCGTTCGCGTGGGCCGCCCAGGCGATGTCGCTCTGGGGCTCGCTGTCGCTCGCGATGCTCGGCCGGCGCTGAGCGTCGCGCCGCGTCCCCGGCCACGGTACAGTGAGACCGTGGCCCGGCGGCGCCTGCTCCTCCTCGCGCTCGGCGCGCTGCTCCTCGCCGGCTGCGCCTCGACGCAGCGGCGCGGCGAGCGCGCCCTTTCCGTCGGGCAGTACAACGACGCGATCCACCTCTTCCAGGCGGTGCTGGCCGAGGAGCCCGATCGGCTCGACGCCCGGCTTGGCCTCGGCATCGCGCTCTACAAGGTCGGGGCGTGGGCCGATGCCGCCCTCACGCTCGACGAGGTGCTCGCCCGCGCGCCCTCGGAGCGGCCCGCGCTGCTCTATCGCGGCCTCGTGGCCGTCCAGCAGGGCCAGGACGCCGTCGCCGAGGACCGGTTGACGCGCTTTCGCAGCTCCACGCGGCTGCCGCGCTTCGCGGCCCAGCTCGAGCGCGCCCTGCGCGTCCTGCGCGGAAGCGGGGACGTGTCGGCGGACACGCGGGAGTTCATCGCCGCCAGCCTCGAGGACGTCGTCCGCAGCGCGCG
>DASUPA010000483.1:0-6743 GCA_036276335.1 Candidatus Methylomirabilota bacterium
ACGCCGTTCGTCGCCCTCGTGCGCGCCCCGGTGGCGTGGCAGCCGGACGGCCGCGAGATCGAGAAGGTGATCGAGGTCCCGCTGGCCGCGCTGCGCGATCGCGCGAACCTCCGCGTCGAGTACCGGGAGCGCGCCGGCGCACAGCACGAGGTGCTGTTCTGGGACTACCAGGGGGAGACCATATGGGGCGCCACGGCGAGGATCCTCAAGCACTACCTCGACCTGCTCGAGGGCGCGTGACCGCGGGCGGCGCCGGGCTCTGCGGCGCGTGCGCCCACGCGCGGGCGGTCACCTCGGCCAAGGGCTCGACGTTCTCGCTCTGCGAGCGGAGCGTCGCGGATCCGCGGTTTCCCCGGTACCCGCGGCTGCCGGTGGTGCGCTGCCCCGGCTTCGAGCGCCGCGCCGCCGAGACTGAAGCGCCGCTCAGACCACGCGTACCGCGCAGCGGCGGCGGGCCTTCACCGCGCAGCGCTGGGGAGGGATCCGACCGTCGCGCATGACGAGCGCCGCGGCGCGGCGCTCGAAGGTGCAGCCGCTCTCGCAGCGGAGGCGGACGCGCCCGGTCGCCGGCGCCTCCACGGGCGGCGCGGCACGCGCGCGCGCGGCGGCCTCGTGACGATCCCACGTCTCGAACGAGGCCACCCTCACCAGCGCGCTGATCGTGACCAGCTCGATGCCGGCGACGGCGACCCGGATCTCGGCCTCGATGACGATGCCCTTGTCGAGGACGCGGTCGAGCACCTCCACGGTGCTCAGGAGCGGCGGGCTCTTGCTGACGGCCATGATGGACGATGGCAGCAACGCGTGTGCCACCGGCGGGCCGCGCGCGGCGAGGGCTCAGCCGGCTACGGCGCCCAGAGGTAGAGGAACTTCGGGCCGGCACCCGTGGTCGCCGCGAACTGCGCGACCGACTCGAGCACGCCCGCCTCCGACCGCGCCTGGGCGTAGTAGGTCGCGCGGTACTGGCGCGGGCGCCTGTACACGATGACCTTCGCCTCCGACACGTCCGCCGCTCGCTTCGCCGCCTCGATGGCGTCCGGGACGTAGCCGATGGCGTCCACCAGCCGGTGGTCGAGCGCCTGCGGGGCGGTGTAGATGCGGCCGTCGGCGAGCGTGCGCGCGGTCGCCTCCGGGATCCGCCGCCGCTCCACCACCTTGGCCACGAACTGCCGCTGCAGCTCGTCGATGACCGACTGGAAGATCCGCCGCTCCTCGGCGGTCAGCGTCCGGAAGGGGCTGCCCATGTCCTTGTGCTCGGCCGACTTGATGGTGGTGGCGGCCACGCCGAGCTTCTGCATGAGGCCCTCGACGTTGGCGGTGACGAGGATCGTTCCGATCGAGCCGGTGACCGTCGTCGGGTGGGCGACGATGCGGTCGGCGGCGAGGGCGATGTAGTAGCCGCCGGACGCCGCCACGTCCATCATCACCGCGACGATCGGCACGCGCGTCCGCTCGCGGAAGAGCAGGAGCTCGCGGTAGACGATGTCCGACGCCGTCACGGTCCCGCCCGGCGTGTTGAGGCGCACGACCAGCGCGCGCACGTCCTTGTCGTCGGCCGCCTTCTTCAGCTCCTCGCGGACGCGCACGAGCAGCGGGACGCTCGGCGCCGAGGGGCCGAGGCCGAGCCCGGACGAGGGCGGATCGTCGGTGATGAACCCGGAGATGTCCGTCAGGAGGATCTTCGCGTCGCCGCGCCCCTCGACGGTCTCCTCCTCCAGCGGACGGATGCGCGGGGTCAGGTCGACGGAGAGGACGGAGCAGCCGGTCAGCGCCACGACGAGGACGAGCAGCGCGGTGGCCAGGCGACGCATCGCGCACAGTATGACATACGCGCGTTGCGACGCCGCGTCTCGGTCAGGCATAATCGAGGCGTTCATGGGTCAGCCCCTCTCGATCGACGACGTCCAGGCCGCGGCACGGCGGCTGCTCCACCGGATCCATCGCACGCCGGTCGTCTCCTGCCAGTCGGTCGACGACGCCACCGGGTATCAGGTCTTCTTCAAGTGCGAGAACCTCCAGCGCGCGGGCGCCTTCAAGATCCGCGGCGCGCTCAACAAGCTCCTCACCCTGACGCCCGCCGAGCGCGCCCGTGGCGTGGTGGCGTTCTCGTCGGGCAACCACGCGCAGGGAGTGGCGCTGGCGGCACGGCTCGTCGGCACCACCGCCGTCATCTGCATGCCGAAGGACGCGCCGCGCCTCAAGCTCGAGGCCACGCGCAACTACGGCGGCGACGTCGTCTTCTACGACCGGCATCGCGACGACCGCGAGGCGGTGGCCCGTACGATCGCCGCGGAGACGAGCCGCGTCATCGTTCCGCCGTACGACGACTTCGCCATCATGGCGGGGCAGGGGACGGCCGCCCTCGAGCTGTTCCAGGACGTGCCGTCGCTCGACGCGCTGGTGGCGCCGGTGGGCGGCGGCGGTCTCATGGCCGGCTGCGCCACCGTGGCCCGGGCCCTGATCCCGGGGATCCAGGTCTTCGGCGTCGAGACCGACACGGCGAACGACACGCTCCTGTCGCTGCGGAAGGGCGAGCGCGTCACCATCCCGCCGCCGCCGACGATCGCCGACGGGATTCGCCTCACGACGCCGGGCGCGCTCACGTTTCCGATCCTCAAGGAGCGCCTGACCGACGTCGTCCTCGTGAGCGACGACGAGGTCCGCGCCGCGGTGCGGTTCCTCGCGCTGCGCGCGCACGTCGTCGCCGAGCCGACGGGCGCGGTCGGCGCCGCCGCCGTGCTGTCGGGCCGCCTGCCGCTGCCGCGCGGGGCCCGCGTGGGCGTCGTGCTCTCGGGCGGGAACGTCGACCCCGAGCTCCTGATCGACATCCTGAAGGCCTGAGCCGGCGGCGGTCAGCGCCGGTGGAACGCCGGCACGATCTCGTCGGCCAGGCGCGCCAGCTGCTCGAGCATCCCCTCCGGCGCGCACAGCGGCCGCAGGATGAACTTGGACGCGCCGCCGGCGACGTACTCCTCCAGGCGCTCCCGCAGCAGCGCCGGCGGGCCGAACGCGGTGCACGCCTCGAGCGTGGCGTCGTCGACGCGGCCGCGCGGGATGAAGGGCGCGGCGAGCCCGCGGGCGGCGGCGCGGTCGGCCGCGAAGCAGAAGTTGACGAGGACCCCGAAGTGATCGGCGGGCACCTCGCGTCCGGCCTCCGCGGCGAATCGCTGCGTCCGCGCCACGCCGTCCGCGAACCGCGCGGGCGGGATGAACGACGGGATCCAGCCGTCCCCGAGCCGTCCCGCGCGGCGCATGGCCGCCTCGCTGTTGCCCCCGATCCACAGCGGCAGCGGCTGCTGCACGGGCTTCGGCAGCACGGTGATCCGGTCCAGGCGCCAGAACTCGCCCTCGTACGTCACCTCGTCGTCGCGCCAGCAGCGACGCATGATGGCGATCGCCTCGTCGGTGCGGCGGCCACGCTCCTTGAACGGGACGCCCGCGGCCAGGAACTCGCGCTCGTGCTCCACCCCGATGCCGAAAGCCGGCAGCATGCGCCCGCCCGAGAGGTAGTCGATCATGGCGATCTCGCGCGCGGCCATGACGGGCGTTCGGAACGGAGTGACGAACACGCTCGGCCCGAACTTCAGCCGGGTCGTGCGCGCCGCGACGGCGGCCAGCGTTGTCATCGGCTCGGGCACCGGCAGCGGCGCCGACAGCCGCTCGGACAGCCACAGGGAGTCGATCTCGGTGTGCTCGCACAGCGCGACGAGCTTCCAGAGGAACTCGGGACCATCCGGACCGGCCGGCCACGGACCGGGCATGACGCCGATCCGGTACTTGATCTGCATGGGCGGACTCTAGCATGCGTTGACAGGGTTTCGGCGGCGACCGTAGAATGAACCGCGGTTCAGTGAGCGCCATGCGCGATCCCGACAAGCCCCAGCAGATCATCGACGCCGCGGTCCGCGTCTTCGCGCGCAACGGCTTCTACAACTCGCGCGTGTCGGACATCGCGCGCGAGGCGGGCATCGCGAGCGGCACCATCTACCTCTACTTCCGGACGAAGGACGAGATCCTCGTCACCCTCTTCCGCGAGACGATGGCGGCCTTCGTGGCGGCGCTCCGGACGGAGATCGGCCGCGAGCGGGATCCCGAGGCGAAGATCCGGCGTCTGGTGCGTCGGCACTTCGAGGTGCTCGAGGCGAGCCCCGACATGGCCGAGGTCGTGCAGGTGGAGCTGCGCCAGGGCCAGAAGTTCTTCCGGGGCGCCTCGGCGCACGAGATCTCGGCGTACTTCGAGCTGATCGGCTCGGTCCTCCGCGAGGGGGTCGCCTCCGGCGTCTTCCGGCACGACCTGCCGGTGAAGATCGCGACGAAGATGCTCTTCGGCGCCCTGGACCAGATGACGACGTCCTGGGTGCTCGGCAAGCGCGGCTACCGCCTCGCCGACGCGGCCGAGCCCGTGGCGAACATCTTCCTCAAAGGAGTCACACGCGATGGCGTTTGAGACCATCACGCTCGCGCGCGAGGAGTCCTGCGCGCTCATCACGCTGAACCGTCCGCCCGCCAACGCCATCAGCGAGCAGCTCGTCACGGAGCTGAACGCCGCGTTCGGCTCCGTGCAGGGCGACGACTCCGTGCGGGCGGTGATCGTCATTGGCGCCGGTGACAAGATCTTCTGCGGCGGCGCGGACCTCGGCTCCGCCTTCTCCGGCGGCGACGTCGAGCAGTTCATCCGGTTCGGCAACAGCGTCATGCGGAGGATCGAGCGCTTCCCGAAGCCGGTCATCGCCGCCATCAACGGGCACGCCATGGGCGGGGGGATGGAGATCGCCATGGCCTGCCACCTGCGCGTGATGAAGGAGACCGCGCGGATGGGGCAGACGGAATCCAACCTCGGGATCATCCCGGGCTATGGCGGCACCCAGCGGCTGCCACGGCTCATCGGGCGCACGAAGGCGCTGGAGTTCCTGCTGCTCGGCACGCAGATCCCGGCCCAGGAGTGCCTCGATCTCGGGCTCGTCAACCGGCTGTCGAAGGATGGCGAGACGCTGAACGACGCCCGGAATCTCGCCCGGCAGCTCGCCCGGCGTGCGCCGCTGGCGTCGGCCGCGATCATCGCGGCGGTGGACCAGGGGCTGGAGGCGCCGATGGCGAAGTCCATCGACATCGAGATCGAGGAGTTCCTGCCCACGCTGCGGAGCGAGGACGCCGCGGAGGGCATCCAGGCCTTCTTCGCCAAGCGCGAGCCGCAGTTCAAGGGGAAGTGATGGACCTCGGGATCCGGGACAGGGTCGCCCTCGTCACCGGCGGTGCGCGCAGCCTGGGCAGGGCGGACGCCGACGTCCTGGCCGCCGAGGGCTGCAAGGTGGCCATCGTCGACCTCAACGCGGAGGGCGCCGAGGAGGCGGCCAGGGACATCGCGGCCGGGGGCGGAACGGCGCGCGGCTACGAGTGCGACATCCGCGACACGGCGCGCGTGCAGGACGTGGTGTCGCGCATCGAGAAGGACCTCGGCCCCATCGACATCTGCGTGAACAACGCGGGGATGATCTACACCGTCGGCCAGCTCCGCGACATGCGGGACGAGGACTGGGAGCTCAACCTGTCGGTGAACCTGACCGGGACCTTCAAGGTCACCCGCGCGGTGTTCCCCGGCATGCGCGAGCGCCGGTGGGGCCGCATCGTCTGCATGGCCTCCATCGCCGGCCTCATGGGCGGGTTCGGCCAGACGGCGTACTCCACCTCGAAGATCGGCGTCATCGGGTTCGCCAAGTCGGTGGCGCTGGAGGGCGCCCGTCACAACGTGACCTGCAACGCCGTCGCGCCGGGGATCATCGCGCCGAACGCGTCGCTGTCGCCGCTCTACGAGCGGATGGTCAAGCGCGTGGCCATGCAGAGGGAAGGCGAGCCCGAGGACGTCGCGCACGCGGTCGCGTTCCTGTGCTCCGAGCGCGCTCGCTACATCACCGGCGCCGTGCTGCCGGTGACCGGAGGGATGGACCTGTTCACGTTCTGACAACGTCGGCAGACAGCATCGGGCGGCCCGCGCCCGACCGCCGTGGCCGCGGAGGCCCGGCGGACCACGACAGGCCGCTTCACCGCGACGCGGTGCGCGGCAAGGGGGGATCAGGCATGGCGACAGTCAAGGAAACCTTCGACGCGATGAGCGGCCGCTTCCGTCCGGACAAGGCCGCCGGGACGAACGCGACGATCCAGTACGACGTGAGCGGCGAGGGGGGCGGCACGTGGCACGCCGTCATCAAGGACGGCGCGTGCACGGTCACTCCGGGGCCGGCGACGAATCCGAACCTCACGCTGCAGATCGCGGGCCAGGACTGGCTCGACATGCTCTCGGGCAAGCAATCGGGCCAGATGCTGTTCATGTCCGGCAAGCTGAAGGTGAAGGGCGACATGGGCCTGGCGATGAAGCTCGGCTCGATGTTCTCGATGTGAGCCGGCTCGCCGGCGCCGCGGCGCGCCCGCCGGCGGCCCCGGCCGGCGGACGCGCCACGTCGCGCTGATGGCCGCGCCGCCGCTCCCTCCGGCGCCGTCGCCGTCCTGACCATCGGTCCCGCCGGCGCGGTCGGCTGTCCTGGCTCGTGGTGTCGCCGGGGTGCGGGGCGACGCCGGGTCGCGACGCGCTGCGAGAATTCCATGGCGCTGGGCGTCATCACGCGTGCGATACTGAAACTCGACGCCTCACCGGGGAGGATGCGGATGGGTCTGGAACGGTTTGCCGATGTGGTCGAGCGCTTCACGCACGGCTACGGCTCCGGCAACGGCTACGGGCCGGAGCCGGC
>DASUPA010000484.1:0-5169 GCA_036276335.1 Candidatus Methylomirabilota bacterium
AGCCGGACCGCCGACACGGTCTCGCGCGCGCGCTCGATGGTGATGCCCAGCTTGAACTCGAGCACCTGGATGAGCGGTGTCACTCGCAGATCCGCCTCCAGCACCGGCTCGCCCAGCGCGGGCGGCAGGAAGGAGCGCTGCAGGCTCATCGGGTGGCCCTCGACCAGCCGCAGGCGCTCGATGACGACGACGCGCCCGCGCGGGCGCAGCGCCAGCGCGTCGGTGACACGGCGATCGGCCGGCGCCAGCCGGCTGCCCAGCACGCGGGTCGTGACGTGCTCGCCCTGCGCGGAGAGATCACCCGCGAAGCGGCGGAGCTGGAGGATGTCGTAGTCGATAGACGGCGCGGCCACGAACGTGCCCAGCCCGTGCCGCCGCGCGATCAGGTTCTCGCGCTCGAGCAGCTCGAGCGCCTGGCGCAGCGTCATGAGCGTCACGCCGAACGAGCGCGCGAGCGCGCGCTGGTTGTCCAGTCGCATGCCCGGCGTCAGGTCCCCCTCGCGGATGCGGTCGCGCAGCGACTCGGCGATGCGGTGATACCGGGGCACGCGTGCCTTCACTCCGACTCCTCTGTCGGTGTTCTAGAACTCCGCGCTGCGAGCAGCGCCGCCGGGCGCCGAACGGGTAAGAAGAGCAACCACGGGAACTTGAGCGCGACGGCAGTCTGGCGTCATTGTACGGCCGCTCTCCGCGCCCGTGCAAGCACCGCGACCGCCGGCCGACCGGGCCCGGGAGGGCGGCAAAACAGGGCAACGGACCACCCTCGGGTCGGCAACGGCGTGCACGCCGGCGCCGGCGGCGCCGCCGCAATCGGCGCAAAAAACGCCGAAAAACGGCGACGCCGGGTCCGGCACCGCGCTTGCTCTGCAAGAGGACCGAGCAGACGGACGGAACGCGGAACCGGCGTCCGCTGGAACCGCATCGCTCAACCGAACGCCCGCTCGACCGCGCTCATTCGCCCCTGTGAGCGCGGTCTTTTTTTGGGCCCGCCGGTCGGCCGCCTACGCCTTCAGGAGCGAGTAGTAGCCGCCCTCGGAGACCTTCCCCCACGACCCGATCAGCGACTGGAAGCGCGCGTAGGAGGCCGCCACCTTCTTCGTGGCCGCGTTCCGCTCGCTCTCCTGCTGGATCGCCTGCGCCGCCAGCTTCCGGAACTGCTCGACGAGCGTGTCGGACAGCCGCGTCACCTCCACCTTCCCCTTGTGCTCCGTGAGCAGCTTCCGCATCGCGATCGAGTTCTTCACCGAGTACTCGCCGATCGACATGACCTGCGAGGCGAGCGCGGCGGCGTCGAGCGCGCGCTTGAAGTCGGCGGGAAGCGCGTCGTGGGCCTTCTTGTTGAAGGTGAACTCGGTGACGGAGGTGGTCTCCTGCCAGCCGGGGTAGTAGTAGTAGCGGGCCACCTGGTGCAGCCCCAGCTTCATGTCGTCGTGCGGGCCGACGAACTCCACCGCGTCGATGGTGCCGCGCTCGAGCGCCGTGTAGATGTCGCCCGGCGGCAGTAGCACCACCGCGCTGCCGGCGCTCGCGTAGACCTTGCCGCCGATCCCGGGGATCCGGATCTTCAGGCCCTTGAGGTCGTCGATGCTCGTCAGCTTCTTGCGGAACCAGCCGGCCATCTGCGCGTTGGTGCCGCCACCCGTCCGCGGCACCAGGCCGAAGGGCGCGTACACCTCTTCCATCAGCTTCAGGCCCTCGTCGTGGTTGAACCACGCGTAGGTCCCCTCGGCGTTCAGCCCGAAGGGCAGGCCGGTGAACCACTGCATCGCGGGCTCCTTGCCCGCCCAGTAGTACGCGCCGCCGTTGTACGCCTCCACCGAGCCGTTCGAGCACGCGTCGAACATGCCCGACGCCGGCATGAGCTCCCCGGCCGCGAACGTCTTGATCACGAAGCGGCCGCCGGTCAGGTTCTCCACCGTCTTGGCGAAGAAGTTGGCGTTGTTCATCAGGACGTCGTTCGCGGGCGCCCAGAGCGTCGGCATGCGCCACTGGACCTTCGGCTGCGCGATCACGCTGGGCGCGTCGATGGTGGCGGCGGCGCCGGCTGCGACGAGCATGCCGCCCGCCTTCACCAGGAATTTACGACGAGTGCGCATCATCCCCTCCTGCTCACGAGGTGCGAAGCGAGGCTGCTTGACAGTCGAACGGCGCGAGGAGTATGCCACACCCCGTCCACGTCTCGAGCGAGAGGAGCCGATCCGGTGAGCTACGACGCGGTGGTGCGCGGAGGCACGGTGGTGACGGCGACCGATGCGGTCGTCGCGGACGTCGGCATCAGCGGTGGCCGCATCGTGGCCCTGGGCCAGGGCCTGCCGCAGGGCCGCGAGGAGATCGACGCGCGCGGGCTCCAGGTGCTGCCCGGCGGCGTCGACGTGCACACCCACCTCGACCTCGATCTCGGCGGCGCCCGCACCGCCGACGACTTCGAGGCCGGGACGGCGGCGGCCGCCTGCGGCGGCGTCACCACGATCTGCGACTACGCCTGGCAGGCGAAGGGGCAGACGCTGGCGGCGACCATCGAGACGTGGAAAGCCAAGGCGGCCGGGCGCGCCCACGTCGACTACGCCTTCCACCTGATCCTCTCCGACGTGACGGACGAGCGGCTGCGCGAGATTCCCGCCATCGTGGACGCCGGCTACCCGAGCTTCAAGGTCTTCACGATCCGCGAGTTCGGCGTCACCGACGAGGCGCTCCTCGCCGTCTTCAAGGCCGCGCGCGCCGCGCGCGCGATCGTCAACGTGCACGCGGAGAACAGCGCCATCCTCGATCTCGCCACCGCGCAGCTCATCGCCGCCGGCCGCTGGGACCCGCGCGACTACGCGGAGAGCCGCCCCGCGCTGGCGGAGACGGAGGCGACGCGCCGGGTCATCGACTACGCCGAGATGGTCGACGCGGAGATCTACATCGTGCACATGTCGTGTCGCGGCGCCGCCGACGCGGTGCGCGAGGCGCGCCGCCGCGGGCTCCGCGTGTGGGGCGAGACGCGCCCGATCTACCTGGGCCTGACGGCGGACGCCTATGCCGCCGGCGGCGTGGAGGCGGCCAAGGTCGCGGGGGCGCCGCCGCTCCGCTCGGCCGCCGACCAGGCGGCGATGTGGGACGCGCTGCGCACGGGCGACATCCAGACGATCGGCAGCGACAACACGTCGTGGACGGTGGAGCAGAAGAAGGCCGGCGCGACGGATTTCCGCTGCATCCCGTACGGCGTGCCCGGGCTCGAGACCGAGATGCGCGTCGTCTACTCCGAGGGCGTTGCCGGCGGCCGGATCGGGCTGCAGACGTTCGTGGCCGCCTTCGCCACGAACCCCGCCCGCATCTTCGGGCTGTACCCGCGCAAGGGCACGATCGCCGTGGGCAGCGACGCCGACCTGGTGCTCTTCGATCCCGCGCGCACGGAGGTCATCGACGAGCGGCGCCTGCACTCCCGCGCGGGCTACGATCCGTTCCACGGACGCAGGATCACCGGCGTTCCCGTCCTGACGCTCTCACGCGGCGAGACGATCGCGCGCCAGGGGCAGCTGCTGAGCCGCCCCGGCCGCGGGCAGCACCTCCTCCGCCGCCGCTAAGCTGCCGCCGCCAGCCGCCGGCTGAGGGCGATAAGCGCCTCCAGCGTGCGCCGCGCCGCGCCGGAGTCGATGGCCTGGGCGGCGAGCCCGACGCCGTCCTTGAAGTCGCGCGCCTTGCCGCCCGCCACCAGCGCGGCGGCCGCGTTCATCAGCACGATGTCGCGCCGGGGGCCGGTCTCCCCGTCCAGGATGGCGCGGATGATCCGCGCGTTCTCCTCGCGGTCCCCGCCCATCAGCTCGCCGATGGCGGCGCGCCCCAGCCCGAAATCCTCGGGGCGCACCGTGTAGGAGCGCACCATGCCCTCCCGGACCTCCGACACGCGGCTCTCGCCGGTGTTCGAGATCTCGTCCAGGCCGTCGGCGCCGTGGACCACGAAGGCGCGCACGGTGCCGAGCTCCGCGAGCACGCGCGCGAGCGGCTCGGTGAGCGAGGCGGCGTAGACGCCGATGATCTGCGCGTTCGCGGCCGCCGGGTTCGTCAGCGGGCCGAGCATGTTGAAGACGGTGCGGATGCCCATCTCGCGCCGCGCCGCCATCACGTGCTTCATGGCGGTGTGGAGCAGCGGCGCGTACAGAAAGCCGATGCCCACCTCGTCGATGCACCGGGCGACCTTCGGCGGCGTGAGCTCCAGGTTGATCCCGAGCGTCTCCACGACGTCGGCCGATCCGCACATCGACGACACCGAGCGGTTGCCGTGCTTGGCCACCTTCAGCCCTGCGCCCGCCACGACGAAGGCGGTGGCGGTCGAGACGTTGAAGGTCCCGGTGGCGTCGCCGCCGGTGCCGCAGGTGTCGATGAGCATCTCGCGGTCGGTGCCCGTCAGCCCGGCCACCCCGTCGTCGTGGACGCGGATGCGCACGGCCTTCTGGCGCATGACCTGCGCGAACCCGATCAGCTCCTCCACCGTCTCGCCCTTCATGCGGAGCGCGGTGAGGAACGCCGCGATCTGGGCGTTGGTGGCCGCGCCCGACATGATGGCTTCCATGGCGGCGGCCGCCTCGATCCGGGAGAGGTCCGTCCGGTCGACGAGGGCGCGCACGGCCTCGGTGATGATGGGGCTCGTCATGACGCCCCGATCTTAGCGCAGGAGCCGTCCCGGCGGCGTTCGAGACGCGTGGTAAGGTGGACGCCCACACAAGGAGGTCGCCATGCGCGGCATCGTCTTCCTCGGCAACCGCAAGCTCGAGCTCCAGGAGTTTCCCGACCCCACGCCCGGCCCCGGCGAGGTCGTGCTGCAGATGAAGGCGTCGGGCATGTGCGGCAGCGACCTGCATCCCTATCGAGCCGCCGGCAACGCCGCCGCCGCGCTCGGCCTGGGCGCCGGCGGGCCCGTGATCGCGGGCCACGAGCCGTGCGGGATCGTGGCCGCGGTCGGCGCCGGCGTGGATCCGTCGCTGGTCGGGCAGCGAGTGATGAACCATCACTACAAGGGCTGCGGCCGCTGCCGGCACTGCCGGCTCGGATGGTCCCAGCTCTGCCGCAAGGGCATCACCGTCTACGGCATGACGGGTCACGGCGGCCACGCGCCCTACATGCTGGCGCCCGCCTTCACGTGCGTGCCGCTGCCCGACGAGCTCGGCTTCGAGGAGGGCGCGTCGGTCT
>DASUPA010000485.1:0-7580 GCA_036276335.1 Candidatus Methylomirabilota bacterium
CGGGGTCTCGCGCGCCGCGTCTTCACGTACCAGGAGGGCCTCGGCTTCGACGTCCTCAACCTCGTGTCCAGCGTGGGCGCCTTCGTCCTCGCCGCGGGCATCCTCGTCGTCGCCGGGGACGTCGTGCGGCCGAAGGGCCGGCAGCCGTACGCCGCGCGCAATCCGTGGGGCGCCGGCACGCTCGAGTGGCTGCAGGAGATGCCCGGCAAGAACTGGGGGTACCGCTCCATCCCGGAGATCGATCGGCGCTACCCGCTGTGGGACCAGCCGAACCTGATACGGGACGTCGACGAGGGCCGCTTCTATCTCCCGGACGCCGAGGAAGGCAAGCGCGAGCTGCTCGTCACCACGCCCATCGACGGGCGCCCGACCCAGTGCCTGCGCGTGCCGGGACCGAGCTACATCACGCTGCTCGCCGCGCTCTTCACCGGCGGCGTCTTCATCTTCCCGACGTACAAGCTCTGGTGGCCGATGGCCATCAGCGCCGCGCTCGCCCTCGCCACGATCATCGTCTGGCTGTGGACGGGAACGGCGTTCATCCCGGAGAAGGAGGAGAAGGACGTCGGCCTCGGCCTCACGCTGCCGCTCTACGCCTCCGGCTCCGCCTCCGTCGGCTGGTGGGCGATGTTCATCACCATGCTCGGGATCATGTCCGCCTTCGCCTCGCTCGTGTTCGGCTACTTCTTCTACTGGACGATCCACCCGGACTTCCCGCCCGACCCGTCCTCCGGGCCGGGCGTCCTCTGGCCGGCCGCGGGCGGGGGACTGCTGGTGCTGGCCTGGGCGCTCACGAGCCTGGCGCGGCGCTGGAACCGGCAGGATCGCGCCGCCGCGTTCTACGCCGGCCTGCTGTCGGCGGCCGTGCTCGCGGTGGCCGGCGCCGCCGCGCTCGTCGCGGGCCCGTGGCGCACGGGCCTGGACCCGACGAGCCACGTCTACCCGGCGATCGTCTGGCTGCTCGTGATCTGGGTCGTTCTCCACGTCGCCCTCGGGCTCGTCATGCAGCTCTACTGCGTGGCGCGGCGGCTGGCGGGGCGGATGACCACGCGGCACGACATCGACATCGCCAACGTCGCGCTCTTCTGGCACTTCGTCCTGCTCACGACCGCGGTCACCGTGCTGGTGATCGCCGGCTTCCCGCTGGTGGCATGAGCCGGGCGCCGGCCGAGCTGCCCGAGCGCGACGAGAGCTACTGGCGCCTCGTGAGCGGGCCGCTCATCTGGGCCGCGCACTTCGTGCTCTGCTACGTCACGGCGGCCGTGTGGTGCGCGAAGCTGGCCGGCCCGCTCGGGCCGCTCGGCGGGGCGCGCGTGGCGATCGCGGCCTTCACGGCGGTGGCGCTCGGCGGCATCGCCGTCGCCGCCTGGTCCGGCTGGGAGCGGCATACCTTCCGCGGCGCGACGCGGCCCCACGACTACGACACGCCGGCCGACCGCCATCGCTTCCTGGGCTTCGCGATGCTGCTCCTCGCGGGCCTGAGCGGGGTGGCGACGGTGTACACGGCGCTCGCCGCCGTCCTCATCGAGACGTGCCGCTGATGCGCGCGGCGTGCGGCGGCCTCGGGACGTTGACGCTGGCGGCCCTCTGGCTCGGGCCGCTGCCGGCGCTCGCGCGCGACGCGTTCGCCGCGCACATGACCATGCACATGGGCGTGGTCGCGGTGGCGGCGCCGCTGCTGGCGCGGGCCGTGGCCGGAGCGTCGATCGATCCGGTGCGGCGCGCGCCGGCGCTGTTCGCGCCGATCGTGGCCTCCGTGGTCGAGTTCGTGGTCGTGTGGGGCTGGCACGCGCCGGCCCTGCATCGGGTGGCGCGCCACGACCCCGCCGGTCTCGTGGCCGAGCAGGGGACGTTCCTGCTCGCCGGCGTGCTCGTCTGGCTGTCGGTGCTCGGCGGCGACCCGCGCGACCGCGCCGGCCGGGCCGGCGCCGGGGTCATCGCCCTCCTGCTCACGTCGATGCACATGACGCTGCTCGGCGCCCTGCTGGCGCTGCCCGCGCGTCCGCTGTACCCGCACACCACCGGCCTCGCGGGGCTCACCGCGCTCCAGGATCAGCAGCTCGGCGGCGCCATCATGCTGACCGTCGGCGGTGTCGTGTACCTGCTCGGCGGCCTCGCGCTGACCGCGGGGCTGCTGAGGGCCCGCGCGCTCGATGGCGCGGGACGGGCCTGACGCATGGCCGCCGGCGGCGCGACCGGGTCCCGCTCCACGCGCGTCGGGTACTGGCTGCGCCACGCCGCCGTCGTCCTCGCCGCGCTCGCCGTCGTGGGCGGGCTCATCGTGGCGTCGGGGATCGTGCCGATCAAGGCGAGCGCCGGTCACTGGCCGATCACGCGCTGGTTCCTGAGCTTCGCCATGGCGCGCTCCGTCTCCACGTACAGCCTGCCCGTGCGCACGCCCGCGCTGGACGACCCCGCGCTCGTGCTCAAGGGTGCCGGCCACTACGATTTCGGCTGCCGTCCGTGCCACGGGAGCCCGGGGCAGCGGCCGCCCACGATTGCGCTCGCGATGACGCCGTCCCCGCCGTACCTGCCGCCGGCCGTCGCCGGGTGGGACCCGGAGGAGCTCTTCTACATCGTGAAGCACGGCGTGAAGTTCACCGCGATGCCGGCGTGGCCGTCGCTGAGGCGCGACGACGAGGTGTGGGCGATGGTCGCGTTCCTGCGCACGCTGCCGCGCCTCGATGCGACCGGGTACCGGCGGCTCGTGAGCGGCGACGAGACCGTTGGCGCCGAGGTCGCGCGTGTGCCCGGGCTCCCCCGGCCGCGGCACGTGCCGGGCGCCGTCCGCACGAGCTGCGGCCCGTGCCACGGCGTCGACGGCCACGGCCGCGGCCTCGGCGCGTTTCCCAGGCTTGCCGGGCAGCGGCCCGCCTACCTGCTGGGCTCGCTCGAGGCCTACGCGCGCGGTGAGCGTCACAGCGGCATCATGGCCCCGATCGCGGCGGGCCTCGGCGCCGACGAGATGCGCGAGCTGTCCGGCTACTACGCGGGCCTGCCGGCGACCGCGGCACACACGGTCTCCCGCCCGGACCGGGCGGCGCGCGATCTCGGCGAGACCATCGCGCAGCGCGGTGTTCCCGGGCGGCGCGTGCCGGCCTGCGCCGCCTGCCACGGCCCGGGCGCCGCGCCGCGGAATCCCATGTACCCGCAGCTGGCCGGTCAGTACGCCGAGTACCTCGCGCTGCAGCTGCGGCTCTTCAAGGACGACCGGCGCGGGGGCACCCCGTACGCGCACATCATGCGCATGGTCGCCGCCCGGCTGACGCCCGAGCACATCGCCGCCGTGGCCGCCTACTATGCCTCGCTGCCGCCGGCGACCGAGCCGCCCCCGCTGGAGAGCCGCGCGGCTCAGTAGGTGAAGCCGATCGCCGCCTTTCCGAGCAGGATCACGTTGTCACCGCCGTCGAACGTGCTCAGCCGGCGGATGTCGTCGTCCCGCACGACGACGTGGCCGCCGACGTTCAGCGCCCAGCGTCCGTAACCGCGCGGGATGAACGCCAGCGGGATCCCGACGTTCACGCCGGCGCCGCCGTGGACGCTCGCGTCATCGTCCGGCCCGTAGTACCCGTCGAAGCCGGCGCCGACCACGAGCGGGAAGGAGAGGCTCACGGCGTTGCCGAACGGCCTGATCGACGGCGTCAGCGCCAGCTCCGTGTAGACGCCGGTCTGGAAGGCCGCGTCGTCGCGCTCCAGCGGCACCGTGACCTTCAGCTGCGGGTTGAAGGCGATGCCGAGGATCGTGCCCGTGTACTTCGTCGCGAGGGCGACCTCCTGGAACGTGGGCGAGACATCGTTGGGGCTCGTGTAGATCGTGTAGGTCAGACCAACCACCCAGTCGGCCGGCAGCCGCGCGGCCAGTCCCACGAAGTTGTTGCTCTCGTACCACCAGTTGTTCAGCGAGTCCGACGCCTGCACCTGTTCCGCCAGGCCGTTCTGGGTTCCGAGCGTGAGCGACAGGTCGCGCAGGAAGCCCGCGCCCTCCCGCCACAGCTCGAAGGTCACGCTGAGGTCCGGTCCGATGACGAACTCGTCCAGGCGCTCCGGCACGTCGTCGAAGGCCCCCCGGAAGTAGTCCGCGGTGTCGAGGCGAAGCCCGCCGCTGACGTGGACCATGCCGGTGTTGCTCGACTCGGCCACGCCGACGTCCCCCAGCGAGCCGACCTGGCCGAACTTCACCGTGCGCTCCTGGGCGAGGGCGGCCGCCGGCGCGCTCGTCAGCGCGGCGACCGCGAGGGCTCCGACGAGCCGCCTCACGAGGCGCGTGCGGCGGCCGGGGAGGGTGGATGGATCCGACGGGTCGTGCGGGTATGAATGCATCGCCGCCTCCGGTGGCTGTCCGCGGAGTGCCGGGGCACTCCCGGAGCGTGGCGCGATCGGTCGTGGACTCGATGGACGACACCGACATCGTGCCTCACGGTGCAACGCCGCGCCAGCGATCGACAGCCGGCTTACTCCGGCGGCACGGGGTGACCCCGCGTGTCGCGGGCGTCGCGCACCACCGCCCGCCGGCGGTGGGCCGCCCAGGCGATCGCGTGGGTCGCGATCGGCGCCGTGAGGAGGACGAAGGCGATCACGAGCGCGGCATGCGCGATCACGGCCGCGTTGCGCGTGGCCACCGACGCGAGCAGGATGGCGATCACGCCCACGCCCGACACCGTGCCGGCCGCGTGGAGCTGGCGGTAGATGTCCGGCATCCGGAGGACGCCGTAGAGGCCGATGGTCGCGACGATCAGCCCGAGCGTCAGCAGCGTGATGGCGGCGGCGTCCAGCAGCCCGCTCAGCATCAGAAGGGCCGTCCCTCGGCGTAGTAGCGCGCCGCCGCGAGCGTGGCGACGAAGGAGAGCAGCGCGAGCGCCAGCGCGGCGTCCAGGTAGTACGGCGTGTCGCGCAGGTACGACAGGAGCGCGAGGAGCGCGATGACGATGGACGCCAGCAGATCGAACGCCACGATGCGCTGCAGCGTGTCGCGCGCCCGCAGCAGGATCAGGCCGGCGGCGACCAGCAGCAGCGTCGTCCACGCTAGGGCGAGCGCGACGGCGACGTCCGGCATGAGGCTAGGGAAACACGCGGCGGTGCCGCCGCTCGTACACGCGGTGATGGCGGGCACGGACCGCGCGGGCGTCGCGGGCGTCCAGCACGTGGACGAGCAGCACGCCGCGCGCCTCGTCCACGTCGACCACGACCTCGTCGGGCGCGAGCGCCGTGAGATACTCCCACGCCGCGACCCCCGAGCGCGTGCGCTCGCCCTTCGGGATCGCGACGAGGCCCGAGGCGTCGAGGGGCGGGCGGCGGACGACGTATCGCGCGACGTGCCAGGTCCCGCGGACCATGTCGGCCAGCGCCCCGGCGGCGAGCGCCGGGACCCCGAGCAGGCGTCCGGCGAGGGGCACGTCGAACCGCCGGCGCGGGAGCAGCCGCGTCGCGGCGGCCGCGACCGGGATCGAGACCGCGGCGCCGGTGAGCACGTCCCCCGGGTGCACGCTGGCCAGCACGACCAGGTAGACGGCCGTGAGCGCCGCCGCCAGGAGCATGATGCGACCCGGCAGCGGCTTCATGACCGCGACGCCGTCATTCGCGCAGCACCGCTGCGGCGCCTCGGCTGAGCGACAGCAGCGCCTCGGGCCACAATCCGGCGGCGAGCACGAGAAGGGCCAGCACCGCCGCCGGCAGCTGTCGCTGCCACGGGCTCGCCGCACCGGGCCCGGCCGGCCGCCAGAAGTCGTGCTGGTAGAGCTGGAACATGTAGACGAACGAGAGCGCGCTGCCTCCGACCAAGACCGCCACCAGCGCCGGGCTCGAGGCGGCCACGGCCGTCTGGAGCAGCGCGAGCTTGCCGACGAAGCCGGCCGCCGGCGGGATCCCGGCCACGCTGAGGGCGCCCAGCGCGAAGGCCGCGCTCACGAGCGCCCCCCGCACGCCGACGGCGAGGAACAGCATCGTCTTGTTGAGCGAATTGACCACCGCGTACAGCACCGCCGCCGCCAGGCCGACGGGGCCCCCGACGCCGAGGGCCACCAGCACGTAGCCGACCTGGCCGATGGAGGAATACGCGAGCGTCTCGGCGGCGTCGCAGCGCGAGACGGCGAGCAGGCCGCCGTAGACGATCGACGCGCAGCCGACGAGGACGAGCACGGTCGCGGCCAGGTGAAGCTCCTGCGGCAGGAGGTCGGCGCCGAAGCGCAGCAGCCCGTACGCGCCGATGTTGGCCACCGCCCCGCTCAGGATTGCCGCGACCGCGGGACGCGCGCCCGCGTAGACGGTGGGGAGCCAGAAGTGGAACGGGAACAGACCGAGCTTGACGCCGAAGGCGACGAAGAATCCCGCCGCGATCAGGATGGCCGCGTTGGGCTCCACCTGCGCCATGCGGACGGCCACGGCGTCCATGGCGAGTGTTCCGGTGACCCGGTACACCCCGGCGATCGACAGCAGGAAGACGGACGAGCCGAGCAGGTTCACGGCGGCGAACACGAGCGCCGCGCCCAGCTCGCGCCGGCCGCCGCCGTACGTCGTCAGAACGTACGCCGCCGTCATCGCGATCTCGAAGAAGACGTAAAAGTTGAAGATGTCGCCGGTCAGGAACAGGCCGGTCAGGCCCGCCGCCAGCAGGACGACCAGCCCCGGGAAGGTGCGCGTCTCGACGCCGTCGAGCACCGCCCGGACGGCCGCGGCCAGGGCCGCCACCGCCGACACCAGCGCGAACACGAGCCCCAGCGGGTCGGCGCGGAGCACGATGCCGACGTCCGCCGGCCAGCCACCCGTCACCATCCCGGTTGCCCCTGCCGGCAGGATCTCGAGCGCCAGCGCGGCCAGGGCCGCGAGGTGTGCGGCGAGAACGACGACCGCCAGCCAGCCCACGCGAGGCCGCCGGCCGTCGAGGGCCACGAGCAGCGCGCCGGTGACCCAGGGGATGAGCAGCGGCAGCGTGAGCGTCATGACTCGGTGAAGACCTCGGCCTCGTCCTGCTCGCCGAGACGCCGGCGCTCCAGCTCGGCGTCGCGCGCGGCCTCGATCGCGGCCAGCTCGTCGCGCGTGACCGACCGATAGCCGTGCGCGACGCGCTCGACGACCACGAGCATGAGCGCGGTGACCGCGAGGCCGATCACGAGCGCTGTCAGCGCCAGGGCCTGGACGAGCGGGTCGCTGACCGGCCCGACGGGCAGGGGATGGATCGGCGCATGGCCCCGTGTGAGTGCGGACGCGATCACCGTCAGCACGGCCGACTGGGAGATGAGCGTGACGCCCACCACGACCCGGACGAGATCGCGCTCGAGCAGCAGGTACGCTCCGGCGCCGAACAGCGTTGCCGCGGTCAGCGCGAAGGCGAGACTCACCGGCGCGGCTCCTCGGCCGGCCGCGCGAGCTGGTGCACCAGCACGACGAGGACACCGACGACGAGCAGGAACACGCCGACGTCGAAGACGACGGCCGTGATCAGCTCGAGCGTGCCGATCGTCACCGGAGTCGTGCCGGGAGGCGGCAGGTGGGCGAGGAGCGGGCGGCCGCTCAGCACGGGGAGGAAGGCGACGGCGAGGGCGAGCAGCAGCCCCGCCACCGCGACGGCCGGCGCCCGGCGGAGGATC
>DASUPA010000486.1:0-2273 GCA_036276335.1 Candidatus Methylomirabilota bacterium
GGCGGGGATGACGCACGTCACCGCCGGCTGCGCCACGATCCACTTCAGGAACAGCTGCGCCCAGGTCTGGCACCCGATCTCGGCCGCCCACGGCGGCACCGCTCGTCCGCGCACGCGGCGGAACAGGCCGCCCTCGGCGAACGGCCGGTTGACGAGGACGGCGACCCCGCGGTCGGCGGCCAGCGGCAGCAGCCGGCGCTCGGCGTCGCGCTCGGCGAGCGAGTAGTTCAGCTGGACGAAGTCCAGCGGCTCGGTCCGGATGACGGACTCGAGCTCGCCGTGGGCACTGGCCGTGTAGTGCGTGACGCCGAGATAGCGGATGCGGCCGGCCTGCTTCCAGTCCCGCAGCGTCGTGAGGTGCGTGCGCCAGTCCACAAGGTTGTGGACCTGCATGAGGTCGACGACCTTCGCGCCGAGATGCCGCCGCGACGCCTCCATCTGGGCGACGCCCGCCTCGCGTCCCCGCGTCCACACCTTGGTGGCCAGGAACAGCCGGTCGCGCAGGCCCAGCTCCGCGGCCAGCTCCCCGACGACCGCCTCGGCGCGCCCGTACATCGGCGAGGAGTCGACCACCCGGCCGCCGAGCTCGGCGAAGCGCTGGAGCACCTGCTGTCGTGACGCGCGCTCGGCGCCCGTTCCGACGTCGAAGGTCTGCCAGGTGCCGAGGCCGATGACCGGCAGCGTCTCCCCCGACGACGGGATGGCGCGGAGGATGCCGGCGCCCCGGCCACCGCTCGCCCCGAGGCCGGCGGCCCCGGCCGTCATCAGGGCGAGGAGCGCGCGCCGCGAGAGCCGCACGTCACCCGGCGAGCCCGGGAGCGAGCTCACTGCGCCGCGTGCTGCGCGCGACGACCCGGCCTCCCTTCATCACGTAGAGCTTCTCCGCCTGCTCGGTGATCGCCTGCGCGGCGTCGGGGGCGTCCAGCACCACGAGGTCCGCCCGGCGCCCCTCGGCGAGGCCGTAGTCGGCGAGCCCGAGGGCGCGCGCGGGGTTCGTCGTGATCAGCTCCGGCAGCCAGGCGAGCTGGTCGAGGTTGCCCAGGTGCGCCGCCATCGCCGTGATCAGCGCCTGCCGCAGCAGGTCCGGATGCCCGTACGGCGTGAACGGGTTGACCACGTTGTTGGTCGAGATCGAGACGTTGACGCCGGCCGCGCGCAGCTCGGCGATCCGCGTGATCCCGCGCCACGTCCGCCGGGCGTCGGCGCGGCCCTTCACGTGCAGCTCGGTGGCGGGCAGGCTGACGACGTGGATCTGCGCCTCGCGGAGCCGCTCGACGACGCGGGCGCGGTGCGCGGGCTCGAGGACGTCGAGCATGCACAGGTGGCCGACGCTCACCCGGCCCTGCATCCCGCGCGCGATCGTCTGCTCGGCGATGTAGTCGCTCGTCAGCATCGCCGGGTCGTCCGCGGAGTCGGCGTGGAAGTCGAGCGGCACGCCGAAGGCCTCCGCCGCGTCGAAGAACCAGTCGATGTGCGCGCGCTGGTCGGCGTCCATGTACGGGCAGCCGCCGAGCGTGGCGAGCCCGGCCTTCAGCGCCTCGCGCAGGAGGTCCCGGGTGACCGCATCGTGGAAGATGCCCTCCTGGGCGAAGGCGATGAGCCGGAGGTCCAGGATGCCGGCGACGTCCGCCTGCAGCCGTCGCAGGGCCTCCACGGCCCGCAGCTCCACCAGGGCGTCGATCTCGACGTGCGCGCGCATGGCCGTGCAGCCGTGCCGGACCGCCAGCTCGATCACGCGCCGCGCGCGCCGGTAGACGTCCTCCACCGTGAACGCCTTCTTCAGCTCGGCCACCAGCGTCTGCGCCGTCGGGCCGCCCGCGCGCAGGCCTTCGGTCCGGTCGGCGATGAACGCCTTGTCCGGGTGGATGTGCGTCTCGACGAAGCCGGGCAGGACGAGACGATCGGGGACGTCGAGCACCTCGTAGCCGGCCGCGGGCAGGTCCCGGCCGATGCGCTCGATGCGTCCGTCCCGCATCGCGAGGTCGAGGCGCGCTCCGTCGATGCGACCGCCACGGAGCAACAGAGGTGCCATGCGGTGATCATACCCCTTGACTTCACGTACGGCAGGCGGCACTGTTCGGTCCACTTCGCCATCGGCTGCCGCCATCCCGTGGAGCGAAAGGACTATGGCCATGACGGATGCGTCGCGCGTTTTCGTCGGTGCGGGGCAGTTCACGGCAGGGAGCCGCAGCGGTATCTTCCGGCGCGTCGGTGAGGGCGGCTGGGAGCCGCTGACCACCGGACTCCCGGCGGCCACGCAGGTCATGGCCATC
>DASUPA010000487.1:0-2747 GCA_036276335.1 Candidatus Methylomirabilota bacterium
GGCGTGGCGGGACGCGGGCCACGCCGGCGACGGCGACGTCTGCCTGCGGATCCCGGTCTACGCGGCGCCCACGCCGGAGGCGGCCATCGAGGAGCCGCGCGAGAACATCACGTACTTCTTCCGGCGGCACGCCGAGCTGACCCGCTCGCGGCTCGGCCGCGCCGACACCGGCCCGGCCGACCGCAACGCGGCGCGCCTGGAGCAGGTCAGCCGCCTGTCCTACGCCGAGGTCCTCGAGACGCGCGTGGCGTTCGGAACGGCGAACCAGCTCGTGGAGCGCCTCGGGCGACTGCGCGACGACCTCGGGCTGTCCGGCATGATTGCCGAGCTGAATCCGGGCGGGCTGCTGGCCATGGCGCCGATGCTCAGGACGCTACGGATCCTCACCCACGAGGTGATCCCCGCCCTCCGCTGACCGCGACGTAGCCGGCCGGCCGCGGTACCCGCGTCGACCCGCGCGCCAGCATGCCGACCATCGCTCGCGCCAGCTCGCGGACGCTCCGCGCCGCCGGCTCGTCGATCCGCAGCACCAGCCACGCCGCGCCGGCGCGGCCGAGCGCGGAGAGCAGGAACAGCACGTGCACGTTGAGCCAGGACGAGCCCCACAGCGGGATCGGCGACGCCAGGACATAGGCGAGCAGCGCGGCGAGCGCCGAGGTGGCGGCGAACCCGAGGCCGCCCGCCGTCGCGAAGGCGGCGACGTAGAACGGCCGGCCGCGCCGCGGCGCGAGGCCGATGGACAGGTCGAACGTGGCGATGCCGTGGCCGCCCCACAGCGCGCCGGCCACGACGGCCTCGATCGCGATCGGCCAGAGCCGCGCGGGCGCGACGAAGAGCCAGATGACGGGGACGACCGAGATGCCGACCGAGCAGACGAAGAGCACCGGACGGGCGCCGAAGGCGTCGACCAGGCGGCCCCACGCGGGAGCCGAGGCGACCCGCACGGCCGCCACGAGAATGCCGTGGGCCGCGACCAGCACGAAGCCCATCTCGAGGTTCGCGAGCATGTGGTAGGAGAAGAAGCCGGCGGAGATGCCGACCGCGGCGTGCCAGGCGAGCAGGTAGCCGAGGAAGGGCCGCGTCCCCGGATCGTGCACGGAACGGGCGAGATCGGCCCATCGCGGTGGCGCGGTGTCCCGATCGCGGCCGGGACCGTCCTGGACGAGCAACAGCCAGACGCTGATGGCCCCCGCCACGCACGCGAGCGCCGCCAGCATTCCGAGCGCCTCCCCCTTGAAGCCCCGGGGCGCCAGGGCATCGAGCGCCAGCCCCGCGCCGAGCGACGCGGCGGTGCCGGCGACGTTGATGTAAACCAGGCGGCGGCTGAAGAAGCGCCCGCGGAGCGCGCCGGGCACGAGCTCTCCCATCCAGGCGGTCCACGCGTTGTTGCCGATGACGGCGAGGATGCTGGCGATCGTCACCACGGTGACGAACAGGGCGAGGGTGCCGAGCGCCGACAGACCCGCGAACGGCACGGCGATCATCGGCAGCCAGACGAGGCGGGAGGTGGCGATGGCGGCCACGGCCAGCCGCTTGGCGCCGAGCCGCTGCGTCAGCCAGGCGGCCGGCAGCTGCAGCACCTGGGCGGCGACGGGCAGCGCGGTGAGCAATCCGATCGTGACCGGGCTCGCGCCGAGGTAGAGCGCCCAGCCGGTCAGAACGGCGCCGCCGGCGCACGCGCCGAACACCTCCGCGGCGGCGCCCTCGGCGAAGGACGCGTCGAGCGATGCCCGGAGCCGGCGGGGACGGATCGGACCCTGCAGGGCGGGGGCGGTGATGCGACCGCGTTCCAGCGTGGGCGTCAGCACCGGCAGGATCGAGGACATCGCCCGTCCCGAGTACGTGGGAGCCGCGCCGCCTGACGAGCACCACCCAAGCCCCCGAGGCGGGTCGAGGTACTCCGAGCTTAGCTCGCGGGCCGGCCGGAACCCAACTTCGGCGAGTGGCGACGCCCGGAGACGGTGCCCTGCCGCTCGGGCACCGGTGCCCTGGTTCCGCTACGGCACCCTCACCGTCGTCGCGTCGCCCGTCGCCGAGATGGTGAACACGCCGACGGCGGTGTCGGCCGCGTACGCGTACGCGCTCCAGCCGGACGGCGCGGCCGGGATGGAGGCCATGAACGGACCGCCGACCTGGTTCTGCGCATTCGTCACCGGCGCCGTCAGGTCCGTGAGCGCGGAAGGCAAGTTCCCCATGTGCGCTCCATAGATGGACGCCGCCGTGGCGAGCGCGCGCGAGTCCGACTGGGCCTTCGCGATCCGGGCGCGCTGCTGCACGTTGCCGTACAGCGGGATCGCGATGGCCGCCAGGATGCCGATGATCGCGATGACGACGAGGAGCTCGATCAACGTGAATCCGCGCTGGTCTTTCATCCGTGGTTCTCCTTCCGCGTGGGTGCGTGACCGCGTTCCGTGGGGCACGTCGGATGCCAAGCGAAGGAGGCGGTTCGAGGCCGACTGCGCGGCTGACTCGCTAGGAGTGTCCCCTGAGATGCAGCAGGTCGTATCGCCACACCGCCCAGACGATGACGCCTCCGACGACGCCGGCCGCGAGGGACGCCAGGAGCACGGCGACGACGACACCGGCGTTGAGCGCCGGCGGCTCGGAGGAGAGGAGCGGGCGCCAGGCGATGCGCATCAGGCCATCCCGCAGTATCGGCGCCACACGACGCCCGCGACCAGGACGCCGAAGGCGGCCACGGGCCACATCACGAACGCCGCGGTGAACAGCGTGATCTTGAGTCGCAT